>MUZY01000114.1:2549-7095 GCA_003266065.1 Methanosphaera sp. rholeuAM130 | reverse complement strand
AGGATAGTTAGGTCCTCTCATTTCGAGTGGTAAACCTTCATCGTTTCTGATGGAGAATACGTTAGCTGCACCACATTGGTCTTGCAAGTCGAAACCGTCCTAACTACGCAATGAACGTAGGTCACCAACCTGAATATGCAGGTATTGCTCAAGCACCACACGCAGCAAGAGGAGACGCTTTCACACTCAACCCTCTCATAAAAGTTGCATTTGCTGATAAAAACTTATTATTCGATTGGGCTAACCCAAGAGAATGTATCGCAAAAGGTGCTATCAGAGAATTCATGCCTAGCGGTGAACGTGACTTAATCAACCCTGCTTTATAAGCATTTTCGGTTAAGGTAATATGAAGGAATATTTATATATGAGTATGAACATATATCATATTAGAGTTTCCAAGTAAACTTAAGTATAGTAATATATTCAATAATAGTTTATTAATGAATATGAGCAAGATACGACCAGTATTACTGCGGTGAACTAGGTACGATCTGCATCATCCATAATAAAGCTATTATATACTTTTACTGGGAATAACATAAGGAATTATAATGCTACTTGGGAGTCATTATATTCCTTCATATTATTTCTCTATTTTTTTAAAAATCTTTTTTAAATTCATAATCTATTTTTAACTAGTCTTGGCGTCAATTTTTCAATAATCAATAGCGTTGGATATTGGAGTTTCTACCGTCTAATTTTATGAAATTTTTTTTAGGAATATTGATGTTTATCACGCTTTTTCAAAGCCATCCTATCTAAAAAAAGATGTCAAATCAGGCAATTAATTTTTTAATATTGAAAAAAAATAGCGGTGGGGGTTAGGTTTAATAGATGTATTTTACGTCATGTTTTATCACTTCATCATTTTCACAGACTACCTGTCCCCTATTGATGGTCATGACGCTGTCACCGACATACTCCAATCCTTCAAACGGAGTATATTTTCCCCGCGTATAGAATTCATCAACGTCGACTGTTCCCTCTTTATCCAAATCTATTACGCATATATCTGCGTCATATCCTTTCTGTAGTTTACCCTTATTTTCAATGTTAAATATCCTGGAAGGATTTAGGCTGGTCAATCGTATAATCTCATCCAACGTCACTTTGCCTTTATTCAATTGGGTCAAAAGCAGCTTCATGGTTACTTCCAGTCCCGGTATTCCAGCAGCGGATGTCCAGGTATCCTTAGTTTTTTCCTCAAGTGTATGTGGGGCATGATCCGTTCCAATACTGTCAAATTTGCACAGGTCATCTACCGTTAAGGCATATTTTTTATTTCTAAGTGGTGGATTGGTCTTTGCCTTAACTCCATATTCATCATAAATGCTGTTGTCTAGGAATATGTGATGTGGAGTTGCCTCTATGCTGATATTCATGTTTTGGGTGTATGCTTCCACATATTTTAGCGTCTGGTTGCTGCTGATGTGGCACAGATGCAATTGCAGGTTGTATTTTTTGGCATAGGATATTGCTTTGTGTACTGAAATTAGCTCGGCTATTTCTGATCTTGCCTGACTATATGCCTTGGTATCACTTTCATTTTCAGGATTTTCTTTTAGCTTCTTCGTATAGTATTTGACCAATTGTTGGTCTTCACAATGCAGACATAATAATTTTCCCGTATTTTCAATATAACCGAAGAGTTCATCCAGTTGTTGGTCGCTGTACAAATCCATGAATATTTTGAACGATGCCGGATTTTCCGTGAGTATCTCATCCACATCTTTCTTTGATTTTACTCCGGCCTGAAGTCCAAAGTCGCAGTACGATTTTTTAAGTGCTATCTCCTTTTTTTCCTTGAAGTTTTTCAGAGTATCAGTTTGCGGATTTGTATTCGGCATATCGATAACCGTGGTGTATCCACCGTGAATGGCCGCCATACTGCCTGAAGCCCAATCTTCCTTATGGGTTAATCCAGGATCCCTGAAGTGTACATGCGGATCTATTAATCCCGGAATAACATATTTTTCCTTTATATCAATTATGTTATCCGCATTCAAGTCCGATTTATTCAATGTTTTTGTAATTTCCTTTATCTTTCCATTTTCTATTATTATGTTCTTTATTTGGTTGTCGGAGAATTTACAGTTTTTAAGTATCAAGTCGTTCATACTTCCACCTACTCTATTATTTAATTAGGTTATTAATAGTATTTTAAACATATAGTTTAATTAGATATTATATAAGCGTGTATTAAAAATGTTGATTGAAGAGTATGTTGAAAAGATTTTGCTTGAAGATAAGCAACAATTTTACAAAGATTTGGATATGGATAAATGTGAGGTAAGTGATAATGAAAATATCACTCCCGTGATAGCCGATTTCACGGAGTATTCTCCTTTGCATAACGGTCATCTATATTGCATGCAGGAGGCAAAACGGTTACATCCTGAAGGGTTATTCGTAGCTATTATACCTGGGTTATTTGAACGCAATGGAAGAGGCTTGCCATACATATTGGATCGTTACAACAGGGCAAAATTGGCAATTTCTTTAGGTGCCGATATTGCAATCGAAGGTCCGCCCATGGGGGTTATGGGTTCGGGTCAGTATTCATTGTGTTTATCACTCCTTTTTAAGACATTGAACGCCGACTATATTCCACGAGGTTACATCAGCCAGGATGCGAAATTTAAAAATATATTGAACTACATAAATAGTGGTAAGGCAGTAGCACCAAGACCATATAAAATAATATCAATGGAAGATAAGAAGGTGTTGCTAAATGGAAAGCTCGAAAATGATGATTATGTAATCGTTTCACTTTCCAAGTCATTAACAAAACTTGATTTTAATTACAAGGGTAAATTCATTTTTATTCCTCGTTTGGAAAATGTCAGCGGTAGTCTGATTAGAGAAAAAATATCAAATAACGATTTTGATAATTTGGATGATATGTTACCTCAAGAGACTATTAATACCTTGAAAAAGGCTATTGATGAATCAAAGGCTCCATTACATGAATATAGGGCTGACAGGATACTTTTGAACAATGTCAATACATTTGATGAAGAGAGGTTATCCTCTTTAACGTTGATGGATGATAAAACTGTCGAAAATCTCATGGATAACAGACCGTTTGATAATGTTTCAAGCGTATTGGAGAATATATCTCAAGGATTCAGTACCCATCGAAAACAAAGAATATTGAGTGTTTTAGAAACAGGTATTTTAAAGGATGAGATACATAAATATATAAATAACTATCCTCAAAAAATTAGAGTACTGGGATATAAAAATGAAGAAACTCTTGATAAATTTAAAAATAACTTAAACAATAATTCAATAGGAGATAATAAGATAATATGCCAATAGAAGAAAATGATTTTATTAGATTAAATTATACAGGAAAAATTAAAGCCAACGGTGAAGTATTCGACACCACCTATGAAGAAGTAGCTGATGAAGCAGGTATTAAGGTTGAAGGTAAGGATTACCATCCAATAGTTTTATCAATAGGTGCTGACCAAGTACTATCCTCTCTTCAGGATCAGTTAATCGGTTTGGAAGTAGGAGAAGAAAAAACCATAGAAATTCCATGTGAAAACGCATTCGGTAAAAAAGATCCAAGTCTGATACAGTTAATACCAATGAAAAGATTCAAAGAACAGAACATCAGACCATTCCCTGGTATGCCTATAAGTTTAGACGGTCAACAGGGTACTGTCAGAACCGTTAATGGTGGAAGAGTAAGCGTCGACTTCAACCACACATTAGCCGGAAAAGATATAGTATACGAAGTTAAAGTTGAAGAAAAAATCGAAGATGACGTAGAAAAAATCAAAGGATTAATCGATGTATACTATGGCAATCCTAACATAAACCTCGACAAAACTGATGTTGAAATAGAAGACGGTGTTGCTAAGATAACCCTCGATAAATTAGCAGGATTCGAACAAAGAACTGTTCAGGAAGTAACATTAGCAAAATTTGCAGTAGCACGTGTTGCTTATGAAAACATAGCTTCTGTAGATAAAGTTCAATTCATTGACGAATATCAGGAAGTAGTACCTCAGGAAACTGACGATGTAGCAGATGTATTCGGTGAAGAAACCGAAGAAGTGCCTGAAGTATTGAATGAAGATGATGAATAGTTTCATCACAACTTACTTTTTTTTTTAAAATTAATTATATGAAGTATATTGTTAAATCAGACGATTTCGGATGTTACTTCAATTACCTTTTCGCATTGAATCAAATCCTCAATGCTATTGAGAACGCTGCCTATATTTTCGTTTTCAATTATGCAAGTTAACTGATTATCATTAACATAGCTTTCAATATGATTTTCATTATCGGGTAGTAATGAATGATATGCTATCTTTGCCAATTGTTCCGTTTGGTATGTGAATGTTATTTTGGTTTTTACGTGCATATAAACTCCTTTTCTATTTATTATATTATTATTTATGTGATTAAGTAAATATAATAGTTGTTGAAGATTTTACTTTCACTTACTTATATAAACTAGTTTTGATGTGAACGTATTGATGCAATATGGTGCTGAGTAAGCAATACTGCGGAATGTTCCTAGTATATT
>MUZY01000114.1:0-2404 GCA_003266065.1 Methanosphaera sp. rholeuAM130 | reverse complement strand
TTGATTTCCATTAATTATATATAACATGTTAAAGAGATATATTCATATTATTTAAAAATTTTTAAGACATGTCGTAACGGATGTAATATTTTTTAAAGAGAATATTTCATTTATTTTACTTTTTTACGATGATTTTTTCAATATTTTTTTGATATAAAAAAAATATTCAATTTAAAATTAAGGAGGAGAATGATTATGGTACGTCCATATACGAGAAAAGATTATATTAGGAAGATACCAGCGTCAAAAATCGTTCAATACGATATGGGAAACTTAACCGAAGATTTTCCATTACAAGTGACATTGGCGGTTAAAGACCATGCGCATCTTTCACACAATTCTTTAGAAGCAGCGAGGATTGCTGCAAACAGATATTTACAAAGAACAACCGGTAAATTAGGTTACAGATTAAAAATAAGGGTTTACCCTCATCACATTGTAAGAGAAAACCCTATGGCTACTGGTGCAGGAGCAGACAGGGTACAAAGCGGTATGAGAGGAGCATTCGGTAAAGCTGTAAGTTCTGAAGCTTTAGTACGTGCAAACCAAAAAATCATAACTGCATATGTAAATGTAAAAGATTTCGAAAGTGCTAAAATAGCATTAAACAGAGCTGGAATGAAATTGCCAGTTACTTGCAAAATTGTTATCGATAAGGGTAACGATTTGGTTCAATTCTAATTTAACTTTTTTTTAGGCCTAAAAGTTAAAAAAAATAATGGGAAAATCTAGATTTTAAGAAGAAGAGGGTATCCAATGAATTATGTTGAATTTTTCAAGCAATTAGGTAAGGATGACATACCAATTGCTGGGGGTAAAGGTGCAAACCTTGGTGAATTAACAAATGCGGGAATTCCAGTTCCACCGGGTTTTGTCGTGACAGCAGGAACATACCGTAAATTCATTACAAAAACAGGTATTGAAGATCAAATAAATCAAATGTTAAAAGGATTAGACATAAACAATACCAATGAATTACAGAAAGTATCCGATCAAATAAAAGAATTAATAATTACAACTGCCATACCTGATGACATACAACGTATGATAATCGAAGCATACAATAAACTATGCATGGACGTTGACATAAAGGATGTTGTAGTGGCAATCAGATCATCAGCAACTGCTGAAGACTTGCCGGATGCATCATTTGCAGGTCAACAAGATACTTATCTTAACATAAGCGGAATCGATGACGTAATCGAAAATGTAAGAAAATGTTGGGCTTCACTCTTTGAAGCAAGAGCAATATTCTACAGAGCAGAAAACGACTTCGATCATTCACAAGTTCTTATTGCAGTAGTTGTACAACAGATGGTAAACTCAGAAAAGGCAGGTGTAATGTTTACAGTAGACCCTTCAACCGGTGCTGAAGAAATGCTCATAGAAGGAGCATGGGGACTGGGAGAAGGAGTTGTTTCAGGTACAGTAACACCTGATACATGCAGATATGATAAGGTTAACGATGAAATAAAATCATATCGTGTAAACACCAAGAAAACAATGTTTACTAAGGATCCTGAAACAGGTAAAACAGTACAAATCGATGTGCCTGAAGAGTTACGTGATAAGCGAGTTTTAACTGATGAAGACCTAAAGCAATTGACACAATTAGGCAGAAGGATACAGAAACATTATCAAGCTCCTATGGATACCGAATGGGGTATTGAAAATGACAAGGTGTACATGTTACAGGCAAGACCTATCACGACATTAGACAACATAACAGAAGTTGAAGAATCTTCTGATGATGAAGAAAGAGTAATCATAACAAGAGGTTTAGGTGCTAGTCCGGGATTAGTATCAGGAACGGTCAAGATTGTAAGCAATCTTGATGAACTGGATAAAATACTGGACGGTGACATACTTGTTACGACAATGACAACACCTGATATGGTTCCTGCAATGAAACGTGCTAACGGAATTGTTACGGATGAAGGTGGAGTAACCTGTCATGCCGCAATCATTTCACGTGAATTGGGAATTCCATGCGTTTCAGGAACAGGAAATGCTACATCAGTACTCGAAGATAATGTGGAAGTAACTATAGACGGTAAGAAAGGATTGGTATTTGAAGGAACATTCGCTTCATCCGATTCATCACAGCAAGAATCAGAATCAACTGTAAATGTGCAGGCAGCACCATTACTTACAGTAACCGATGTAAAGGTAAACGTAAGTATGGCTGAAGCGGCTAAAAAGGCATATGCAACAGGTGCTGATGGTGTAGGATTACTTAGAACAGAACACATGATGCTTGCAACAGGTACCGTTCCATATAAATTCATCGATGAAGGAAGGGAAGATGAACTTGTACACGTACTGGCAGATGGTATTCTCAAAGTAGTCGATGTATTCTATCCAAAAACAGTATGGTATAGAACATTGGATGCACCGACAGATG
>MUZY01000075.1 GCA_003266065.1 Methanosphaera sp. rholeuAM130 | reverse complement strand
GATTATTGTTTGCATCGGTTAATGTTCCTGAAATAAATAGAGAATCATCAACAGATACAGTCGGAACATAATCTATTGAAGCCTTCGTTTTAATCTTACCGGTTGCAGTTTTGGTATTTTTTTCACTTTTTATCACATTAATATTTTTGTTATTATCATCAGAAATTACATTATCGTTTACTTGGGATACACTACTTGTTGTATCCGATGTCTCATCAGATATTGTATCTTCAAGAACACAGGAATCGGATTCTCCGTCTGTCGCCGATACAATACCTGCAAGAATTACACATAATGTAACAAATAATAGTAATTTCCTATTTTTATTGCTAATCATAATTCTATTCCTCATCGTTAATTATAATAAAATATTCTTATTTGGAAATGATTTTACTATAATGATTATTATATGATTCAGTACAATATTTAAATCTTATGTTTTAATAGTTAGTATAAGTTAAAAAAATTATGGATATTTGAATTTGAGTATAATACTTTATTTTATTCCTCTTTAATTTATATACCTTCTAAATTAGTGGTATTTTTTCTAATACTCTTATTTGTTATGTATTTTATTCTTTTAATTTTTCGGATATTGTTTTTGAAAGAAATTTATATTATTTTTTTTTACATTGGAGATAATATTCGTGTTTTATGATCTAATTTGAATTATCTTGGTTCTTTGGATGACATGTTTTTAATGAATGTATTCATTCTTCCGCGATGTAATCTATAACCTCTAATGACTTTAAATAATTCAAATATTTTGAATGTTTGGTATAATCAGGTATCATCTATAATTAACAATTAAAATTAATTTTAAAAACGATGGAAGGAGAAAAAAACACAACCCTCAAATAATAAAAAAAGAGGGGGTCATGAAAAAACACATGAAGATTCCCATACTTTTAATGGGCTATTTTCTAAATGATATTTTATTTTTAATATTAAGTAAAGACAGTTTGGTCTTTCTTGCAATCTTTTCCTTAATGAGCATATTGTTCAAATCGTCAAAAGTCTCTGATTTCAGTATACTGCAATAAAATGCCTGTTGATTAACGGGAAGTCTGTAAATCATCTCTTTGTTCAAATGCATTTTGGTGAATTTGTCTTTTATTTTTTTGAAGAGTTCTTTTTCATATTTTCTTTCAATGCTATTGTATATGTTCAATGATTCGTTAATAACGAATTTATTGTAGTTATTTTCAAGTTTTTCAAATAAATCAACACTAGTGAGGAAATCAGATACCTCTTCAAAGATGTCAAATAACACAAAGCTTCTATTAGTTTTTATGGAATTATTCTGTCTTGAATCCTCCGTTGTTCTATCATATTGGTAGAATCTGTTGGGATTGTATGATATTCGTTTGGCATATATCATACTTTTGATATGAAAGAGGACGTCTTCAAACTCTCCGCTATTGGAGAATCTCAGGTCATGCTCTTTAATGAAGCCCAGCCTATGCAGTTTAGTACAGACGATGTGATATCCATTCATGACAAGATTGATGTTATTGTTGTAGTCAAAACTGAAGCTGTCCAAATCCACGTCATCATCCAGATGCACGTGATATGTTCTCTCTTTTGTCACGTTGTCCTTATAGTATTCCGTTGCATTAAAGAGTACCAAATCCGAATCATTTGACGTAGCAGTATCATATAATTTTTCAAGTGTATCTTCTAAAATCCAGTCATCAGCATCCAAAAAGAGAACATATTCTCCACTGGCTTTATCCAGCCCATAGTTTCTGGCAGATCCTGGTCCTTCGTTATCCTTAGCAAATATCTTTAAGTTTTCGTGTTTATATGCATATTCTTTCAGAACATTCAACGACAAGTCATCCGATCCGTCATCCACACAGATTGCCTCATAATCCTTGAACGATTGGGATAGCACTGACTGAAGGCATCTGTCCAAGTATCCTTCCTTATTGTAAACGGGTATTATAATCGATATCTTACACTCACTCATGTCAACACGCAATAGTAATTTTTTTTATATAACTATCTTTGTTATACTTAAAATTTAATATCTTTGAAAAAATAGATAATTAATTATTGTTATAATATTTTCAGGTGGGACAATATGAATTATCCATATAAATTTTCAATCATAATAGCAGTATATAACGTTGAAGATTACCTTCGTGAATGTATCGACTCGGTGGTCAATCAATCATTGGACTTCAAAGAAAACGTCCAGTTGATACTTGTTGATGATGGCAGCAGTGATAATTCATTGGATATTGCTGAAGAATATGGAAAAAGATATCCTGAAAATATTGTTGTCCTATCCCAAATAAATCAGGGTCAATCCACGGCACGAAACAATGGATTAAAACATGCCAAGGGTAAATACGTGAATTTCCTTGATAGCGATGATTATCTGTCGGCTAATACGCTGGAAGTAGTCTATGACTTCTTTGAAAAGCATTTCAATGAAGTTGACGTGGTGGCAATACCAATGATGTTATTTGAAAGGGTCAATATGCCCCACAGATTAAACGCCAAGTTTGAAACTACAAGGGTTGTAAACCTTGAAGATGAACCCAATAATCCACAGCTGTCATCTTCATCAGCATTTATCAAACATGAATCCATAAAGAATTACCGGTTCAGTACAAAACTGGTTAACTTGGAGGACGCTTTGATAATAAATAAGATATTCATGGATAAAAAGAGGTATGGGGTGGTCAGTAATGTCGAATATTTCTATAGGCAAAGAATTGACGCTACCAGTACGGTCGACTTGATGAAGGAAAACAAAAGATACTTCACGCAGCGTTTGACTAATTTTTATGTGGAATTGGCCGATTACTGTTATGAAAAGGAAGGAAGTATTCCAAAGTTTATCCAGTACCTGTTTGCATATGACCTTCAATGGCTATTGAAGGTGGACACGCTTGAAGTCTTTGATGACGAGGAGGAGCTTAATGAATTCTGGGAAGTATTGAATCAGGTTTTGGATTATATTAATGTTGATGTAATATGTGATAATCGCTATATGGAGGATGATGTAAGGTCATTTTTTGTTTATCTTAAAAACGGTAGCAGTAAGATTACGAAAAAACAGGATAATGATATTATAATCTCCTCACAGGGGCAAGTGCTTGATGAGTTGTCAAAGCATTACCTCTACTTTGATATCGTAGAATTGAACGACGGATACATGAATTTTTCCGGAAACTTGGAGTCATGTTTTCCTAATGAGTTCATATCAATAAATCTGGTGAGAGTTGAAGATGGTCAAAGTGAGGTAATTGGGGCAAACTATGTAGAATACAATAATCCTAAACGTATGACCCGAAAATTTTTAGATACAGATTGGATCTACAGTTACAACTTTGATGTAAGTATAAAAGAGCCTTCAAATAACACTACTTTATCCTTTGAAATTGAATATGATGATGGCGATTTTAAAAATAAAACAAGTCCACATATAAGTTTTAGAAATAACTGTGGCTTATCTACATCAAGTGCAT
>MUZY01000258.1:912-1443 GCA_003266065.1 Methanosphaera sp. rholeuAM130 | reverse complement strand
TAATTGATGAATGATATTTTCATATGAGGACATGTGAAACGGAAGTCTTATTAAACTAAAAAGTACTGATTGAATTTGATGAGTTTATATGGATTACTTCTCAAGACCCCCTTGATTACTTATCACATGCTCTTGGATAATATATATAAATAAAATACTATAAACTAGTATCAGGATAGGAAAAATCCGTGCGTACAGGAATTATATGAGCTTTTACAGTTAAATAAGATATTATGATGAGAAAATCTAATCAACATAACGAAATCTAAAAATTATATTAATGAACGCATAAAAAGAATAACATATGACGAAAAGAATAAATTTTCAAGGGAGGTAAACCATAAATGTTAGAGTCTCTATATGAGAAAATGATTGAAAGGAAAGACCAGATACAAAACGAATTTGATAAACTGCACGAAGACATTGAAATAAAAAAAGTGACGGACAAATACAACCCATATACATTCATCAAGACAACTCAAGACAAAACATTCATATCAACCGATGGTAGCCATAACAATAAGAAGTACT
>MUZY01000258.1:0-837 GCA_003266065.1 Methanosphaera sp. rholeuAM130 | reverse complement strand
TAAACCATTTTAATGTAAACAATGAACTCAACAGCCATATCAAAAATGTACTTATGGCAATTATTAAGGAACTTGAAAATAAGTTAGACCATGGACAATTTAATGTTGAATTAGATTATTATGCAAATATTGGATACATAAAAAAACAGGTCATTGAAAAAGTAGAAGAATCGAATGACGAAGAATTAAAAGATTTCAGTTTCGACGATTACGAACAGGAAATCCAAAACTACTATACGGCTCTGGAATTGTTAGCATGCATAACGCACCTGATAAACAATTATTCTGAAAAGATTATCTGCATATCAAAAACCAGCAGAACAAACCGTTTGTTTAATGAAAAAATTCCTGATTCGGCAGTTTTAGAGTATGCCACGTCAGAAGCAGGATACACCACTCCCACAATAACGGACAACAAAAAACTGGTTAGACCTTTAGATGAAAACAGATTCACGAGTATGGAATATCCATTATACAACGATAAAATATTGAATTATCATTACATTACTCTATTTACACGATTGGAAAATAAAAAACAAGTCATTAAAGTGGAAATACCGCTTAAGGATGATAAAAATACTAAAACTATCGAGAAGAATATTGAAAACATCCTTGAAGACTTATATAGCTGCAGCATCAATGGATATCCCTACATTTTAAAGAAAGTACATGACAATGTTGTCATAACGAATAAATTCATGGACAGAATGGAACTGGTATATGAGTTAAAAAATAAGCCAAAAGGAAGGGAAGTATTATCCTATAGATAAAAAGTGACGTTTTGAAAGAAAGACTTTGAATGGAAAAAAATGGATTTGCTAATTCAATTAGAAAAAC
>MUZY01000261.1:889-1138 GCA_003266065.1 Methanosphaera sp. rholeuAM130 | reverse complement strand
TGTTGGCAGTTATTGTTTTTCCATATTCATCAACATTATATAATGCACTGTTTGAATTCTGACATATTAATACTGAATTTTCAATAGTGACACTTCCATAATGATTGGAAACAATTGATCCGTTACCTGTTGCCGTGTTATTCATAAATATACATGATTGAATAGTTAACGTTTCTCCCCGATTATAGAATACTCCCCCTTCACGTCCCATAGGATGTTTTACTTTATTTTCAATGAAGGTACAGTTTA
>MUZY01000261.1:353-839 GCA_003266065.1 Methanosphaera sp. rholeuAM130 | reverse complement strand
TTTCGATTAATGAATTGGTTATTGTAAGTCCGCCATTTAATCTAATCCATCCTGAAATGTATCCTAATGAATCATTTATCATCGGATTATTTCTTAAAATTGAATTGTCAATGGTTAGATTTGATGCCGTCGCTACAATTGTACCCGTATTGTTTTCTATTAATGAATCTCTAATAATTAATGTTGATGAGGAATCAATATTCATTATAGAACCAAGTATACTACTTCCAAAGTTATATACCTCATTGTCAAATAGTGTAAGATTTTCAAAGATTACATTTGACTGTGAAGCATCCAATACGCTTCCTACTAGTCCATAAGAATTATTAATCACCACATTTTTAATTGTTACATCAGCATTGGAAATCTTGAATACATTACCCATATTAGCATTTATGTTCATACCATTCGCATCTATAACAATATTCTTATTGATATTTATTGTTTCTTCGGAAATTCCCCTTTTGACGCCGTTGTTCAATACCA
>MUZY01000261.1:0-340 GCA_003266065.1 Methanosphaera sp. rholeuAM130 | reverse complement strand
TTATCAAGAGTTGTAGGTTCAATTAAGATAGAACCGTTCAGATTATTTTGGGCATCCGTCGCTATAGTATCTATAACTGCGACAACAGAATAGTTTCCGGCATTTATAGAATCTTTTACAGTGAATGTTCCCATTCCGTCCTGAATATAAATTTTATAACTATAAGTGTCAAGGGGTACTGTTACATTAACTCCAGATACATTATTTCCATTATCATCGTGTACTTTTACCCGGATATCGAATTCTTCATCCTCAACTGCTGTTGTATTCAATACTTCAGTTGTTAAATTGTATATAATACCTGTTTTGAGGAAGATATCTGAACCGTTGAATGCAGTAT
>MUZY01000063.1 GCA_003266065.1 Methanosphaera sp. rholeuAM130 | reverse complement strand
AACTCCAACAACAACCTCATCGACACACAGAAGGCATTCACGACAAACATATATTCAGTTGAATTAATCAACTCATCAAACAACAACATCACCAACAACAACTTTAATGCAAGTAACATCAACGGTGGAGATGCAGCTATCAAGATGGATGAAAACAGTGTTGACAATTACCTAAACAACAACACACCTAACTTCGGACTATTGACTGATGATACCTACTCAGTACTCTTTGATGAAAACGGTGTATACAAATTCCCTGCCGGCGTTGACATATTAACCCTTGCAGGTGACTTGTATAATAAGGACTTGATCTTTACGAACAACCTTACATTCGTTAACGGTGGAGACTACACCATATACAACGGTACTATCATATTAAATGATGTTGAAGGCAGAAACTACACAGACAGATTCGTAAACATCAAAAACATCAACGTAGACAATAAAGGTAAACCAGCTCTAATAGATAACCTAACGATATACAGACAAAGAAACGTTCAGGTAACCGGTGGTCAATACTTCGTAGAGGGTGATGGCATATCTGCATTTGAATCAGTAAGTGATATAAGCCTCTACACGATACTTGACGTATCCAACGTAACTGTATTAATGGGAGGTAATGATGTAACGGCATTCAAGATGATAAGGGATGTTTACTCAAGAAATGATTACCTATACATCAGAGACTGTAACATCAGTATAATATCAGATGGTAAAGGCACAGCATTTGAAGTAGTAAATACAAACCTTGACATGCTTAGAAGCAACATCGTCCAGGTAAGTGATGAAGTTGTAACGTTATATGCAAAAGACGTATATGCCAACGGTCAATTCTTCATGAACAACAACATAACTGTTCTTGGAGAAAACATAGCATTAATTACATTGAAGGATAACCATGGATCCAATCCGTCATTCGGTAACAACACTATACGTGTAACTAGTGAAAATCCTGTATCAGTTTTCAACGTAACCAACGCATCAAACACATACATAGGTCAGGGTCAATCTACGTCTTCCTACTACTACACTCCTAACACGATAATGGTAGATGCGGAAAACGGTGAAGTGCCTTTAATCTATGTGGATGCAAAAGGATATGTAAGAAACAACTACATACTGGCAAGTGACGTATTCGGTGACGCTGCAGTAAGTGCACAGACGGTATCAAACAACACTCCGTATGTAACGAATATCATAATTGCGCCGGATGTACTCTACAAAGGTGGAGACAACGTTATAACTGCTAATGCAGTAGGTTCAGATAAGAAAGCAGTTGAAGGTACATTCACGTTCTACGTAAACGGTGAAGAAGCTTACACCGCTGACGGTACAACGGCCAGCTTTACATACAAACCAACAACTACTGCTGACGTGGAAGTAACTGTGGAATTTACCACGGATTTACTCAACTATGCCGATAACGTAAATACGAGCATTATTTCAGTAGTTGTGGGTGATGCAGTCATCACGATGGACGACTTCACGGCAAATGCCGGTGAAACCGTAACATTAACCGCTAACGTCAAAGACGTATTTGGTGATGCCGTAACATCCGGTAAGGTTACATTCAAGGTAAACGGTAAAACCGTTAAAGACGCTAACGGTAAAGTCATCTATGCTAAAGTGATTGACGGTGTAGCTTCAGTTGAATATGCAGTACCTGAAGACTTTGCAGGTCAAAACTTCACGGTTACCGCAGTATATACCGGTTCAGCTAACGTAGCTAAAACACAGAACACTTCAACGTTAACAGTAAATAATCCTGAAGCATCCATTGAATTTGAAAATGAACCTGTAACGGCCAGTGTAGGTCAAACAGTCACCTTCACGGTAAAAGTAACAGGGGACGCCACTAAAGTGGTATTCAAAGTCAACGGTAAATCCTTGAAGGATGCCAACGGCAAAGTAATCTATGCTCAAGTGGTTGACGGAATTGCAACAATCGAGTACACAATTCCTGAAAACATGAAGGCTAAGGATTACACGTTAACGGCAGTAGCTATGGGCAGTGAACGTTTAACAACTGAACAGACCCTTACAATTTCAGAATAATTATTTGTGGGATAATCATTTTTATCCTATTATTTTTTTTTCATTGGATTTTGGAAATCCGTTTGACTGTTTTTTCAATTTTTATGTAAAACTCTTATGAAGCATTTTTTTTCCATTTGGGTGAACAATCTGATTAACTATTTTTTTCAACTTGTTTGAATATTGATATTATAAAATTCCATACTCCATCCATGAAACGTATTTTATTCTTAATTGATTATTGAATATTTAAATCATTTTTAATCAATAATTCTATTTAATTTTAACTAAATTAGGTAAAATATTGGAAAATTTTTAATATATATTCAGATAAATATTATATTGTTAATCAAAAATAAATAATATTTGATTAATAATTATTTAACTTGTGAGATGAATAATATGAATAATAATTTTAAAAGATTATTCTTATTGACGGCAGTACTCATGTTGCTTGTCGGTATATCCGCTGCGGCTGCAGCTGACGACGGCAA
The DNA here is from genome assembly GCA_003266065.1 of Methanosphaera sp. rholeuAM130. Taxonomy (GTDB): domain Archaea; phylum Methanobacteriota; class Methanobacteria; order Methanobacteriales; family Methanobacteriaceae; genus Methanosphaera. The sequence goes on along the minus strand of MUZY01000063.1, from coordinate 1,675 downwards.
TGCGGCTACCACTGATGCAGTATCGGTTGATGATACGGCAACTGATGTGGACGCTTCTGCCATTGACAATAATAATCATATGGAAAAGAACACACAAACAAAAGAAGTAAAAAAAGATTCATCTACACACATCGTAAACAATGATAATGTGGATGATATATTCTCAGGCGAAAATTACACACTGGCCGATGATATTAATGACGGTGATACTCTGGACTTCCAGGGAACGATTGACAAGAATCATACCCTCATCATAAACAAGGCCGTAAATGCTTACAGCAGTACAAAAGATGCACTAATCAGTTTACACAGCGTATCCAAAGATAAGTTGGGTACAGATCCGGGTAATCTATTCTGTCTGAATATAGGTGCATCCGGTTCTGTAGTGACCGATTTGTATCTTTACAACACCCAATTCTGGGTTCATAACGCACATGATATAATATTTGCAAATATGACGATGTACGTTCAAAATCAATCTATAGGTGGAGGGGTAGGTCAAACTGCAATCAGATACTCCGACAATATTCTTATGGACAACTGTACGATTTACACCGAAAACAATGGCGGTTCAAGCAGTTTTGTATTGACCTATTCAAGTAACTGTACCATTCAAAACAGTAGGATTGAAGGTCAGGGAAATGTCGGTAACATTGTATATGTTGGAAACCAATTTAATTACCAGGATATTCCGGAAGGCTTTGTAAAGGCCTCAGTGTCAAATAAGGTAATCAACTGTACCATAATTGCACCCAACACCACGTCTTCATGTGTACCTATACAGAATACCGGAACGCTATCATTGCTTGAGGAAAATAAACTGTATACCAGCGGCTCAGTAATTCAAAGCGGAACTAACGGAACGGTTAGAAACAATATATTAAATCAGGGCTGTGGAATCAGCTTAAGTGCCAACAGTACCGCATACAACAATACCGTTATGGGTAGCGGTTCAACGTCAATTGCCGCCAACTGTACGGTTACAAACAACACACTTGGCAAAGTGACGATAAACGGTGCAAACGTCACCTTCACAGATAACAAGGTTAAGGATTTACTGACACTATCCCAGCCAATGAATCTTAAAAACAACAACCTAAGTGCAATAACGTTAAATGCAAACTCCAAAAACTCAAACATAACAGACAATAACATAAACGGTGCAATAGCAGTAAATGCCGTTAACATCACAATCAAAGAAAACAACATCAACACGACCAACGAAACGGCCGTAGTCGTAACGACCGATGGAGTTGTAGTGGCAAACAACAGCATCTACTCAGCTACAAAATCAGGTAACAATGCCGTGAAAACCTCAAAAACGTCAACGCTAATCGAAGGCAATACGCCCGATTCAATGACTTTCACAATAACAGACGAGACATACTCACAGTTCTTTGATGAAAAAGGTGAACTGATTAATCCTCAGGTAACCTCATACAGTACATTAATACTCGACGGAACATTCAACAACAAATCATTCGTATTGACTAACGTAACGGTTACAATCAACGGTAACGATGCCGTATTGAATGACGGTAAAATATTGGTTACCGATCAGGCAATAGCCGTAATCGATAACATCACCTTCGTAAATACGAACATTGACAGCAGCGTAATATTTGACACTAACTACAATATATTGAGAAATTCAAGAATTACCAAGACATTCACC
>MUZY01000139.1 GCA_003266065.1 Methanosphaera sp. rholeuAM130 | reverse complement strand
TCAAATAATCAGGTTAGTGTTGAGTACACTCTACCTGACGGCATGAAAACAGGTACATACAACCTGACTGCAGTATTCGTATCCAGTGAATATGATAGATTGGAAGATACCAAGACTTTAACCGTTAATTAGGTCTTCTTTAAATTAAATTGGGTGGGAAATATTCAATTTCCTATTTAATCTTTTTTTTAATCTTTAGCTTTGTTCAACCATGTTAAGATGTTTTTAAACAGGATTTTCCCAGCTATGCTGTTGGGAGTTGTTAAACTTATTTTTGCTATTGTTTATGATATTCGTTGTCTACTTACTATCTAATTTAATTATTTAACTATGATTAATCTTTTTAGTGAAAATTATTTATATCATGAAAAATAGATTTGCTTTTAATAATTGTAGTGCGTGTTGTCATGGAGTATAAAATGCTTGTTGTGGATGATTTTGGGGAATATAATAATCTTGTCCGTGATTATTTAACAGGTGGCTTTTTGCTTGTGCATTATGATGAAAATTCCGCCAGCCTTAAAAGAAACGGTCACGGTTCATTAAAAAACCACCTGCTGCTATTAATATTAACTGGTTGGTGGTCTTTTGGGTTAATCAACCTGATTTATTTTATATATTCCTATTTAACTGATGTTGAAGCATATAAAATACTTTTTAACAGTAGCAATAATGATTTTACTGAAAACATTGATAATTATAGTTATGATTTTGATGATGTGGAGTATATCTCTAATTATTTGCTCAGTGATGAAATAAATGACTTCAAATCAAATAATGGTTATCAGAATGATTCTAAGTCTCCAATAGTCAGCTTTTTAGAGGATTAATTTCGTAAAATTTTTTTTATTATTATGAATAATAATACAATTCTTTATATATTATTCATGACAAATAGTTAAGTATACTCACTTTAAGTATCTGCTCAAAAATTTCATAAACATATTCGGAGAGTAATACAAATGAAAACAATAATTAATGATATTATTCAGAACTTTAATAATACATTAAACAACACCTCTTCAGTTCATAACATGGCTTCCGATGAGAATTCAGGCAAGACTCACAGGGTATATCAGGCTGATGAAGCTGGAGAATACATTGAAGAAACATATAAGGGCATAACGGTATATGTACGTGAGAATTACCCTTATTATAATCCACAGAATGACAAAATATACTATTCAAAGGAAGAAGAAGCAGAAGAGTTATATCAATTATCAAAGGACATGTCAAAATCTTCCATACATAAGTTAGAGATATAATGGCTTTTTTATTTTTTTATTTATCTAAATCCTCTTTTTAAGCACCTTATTTTTACGGAATCGACTTTTTTTCAAGGAGACTATTAATTGAAAGACTATGTTGTATTTGATTTGGAAACCCCAAATAAGGATAACAATACTATAAGTTCCATTGCACTGCTTGTTGTCAGGGACAATGAAATAGTCAAAAGCATTTCACAATTGATAAATCCGGAAAGTCGTTTTGACAGATTCAACATTAATCTAACGGGAATTACCCCCGAGGACGTGCTGGACAGTCCCACATTTGACGAATACTGGCCGCAGATTAGTGATTATTTAACGAGTAATATTGTCGTAGGCCATAATGTGACGTTTGATTTGAAAGTTCTTTCGAAAGTATTGGATTCATATGACCTTGAAGTTCCCGAATTCGACTATTGCTGTACCTTACGTTTATCCAGAAAGCATTTTGACTTAAGATCGTATAGGTTGTCCAGTGTGGCAAATCATATTAATTATGAATACGATTCGCATATTGCTATCGAGGATGCCAATGCTTCCTATGAAGTTTTGAAGTACATCAACGATAAGAAAGAGATATCTCTAGACGAGTGCGGACATTACCACTACAGACTGAAGTTTGAAAAATCTTACGANNTATATGATGAAACATTATAAGCGTCTTACTTCAAGCCAATTCGATTTACTTAAAAAATGGCATGATGAAAATAAAGATTATGGCGATACAACCACATTTAATAATTTGAACATTAAACTTAATGAGTTGTTGTCTAAGGAGGAAATTACTAATCTGGACATTAATTTT
>MUZY01000062.1 GCA_003266065.1 Methanosphaera sp. rholeuAM130 | reverse complement strand
AACATCAAGGGACAGACAAACGAAACGAATACCTATTCATGGGATACCGTACAATCTACAACGGCAGGTGTATACTCTGCTGATGGAAACAACACACGCCTAACAAGCGAGTTAAGATATGACGTCACAAACGGTCCCGACGTAATATTTAAAAACATGAACAACTCCCTGATAAACAGGGGGGCATTCGTGTCAAACAACGACAACTTCATACTCGAGAACGTTGAAAACTCACTTGTTAATAGTACAAATGCAAACACAACAACAGAAGCTGCTGTTGACCTTGTTAACTCAAACGGCAATGAAATCAAATCAAATGTCTTCCGTGCAGGCAACGTAGGTGGAAATGATGCTGTTGTATGTGATGATGCTAGTGTTGACAATATCATAGAGTCAAACACTCCTATAACAACATATGTTGAAGTGACGCCTGATGTATTGTGTATAGGCATGTCCGGTACAATAACCGCTAAAGCAGTAGACAGTAATCAAAATGATGTAACGGGTACCTTTGCATTGTCTTTAAACGGCCAAGAGGTATACACATCCAGCGGTACCACTCTCAGTTACGATTACACGCCAACACAAGTGGGTGACTTGGAAGTAACGGTAACATTTACACCGGAAGAATCCGGCTATCTGTCAAGGGTTAATGAAACCGTCATTTCAGTAGTCGAGTATGGTGCCGTCATAAGCGTTGATGACGTGACTGCCGATGCCGGTGAAACAGTTACATTAACTGCTAGCGTCAAAGACGTAGTTGGTGTTGCCGTTACAAAGGGTAAGGTAACATTTAAGGTAAACGGCAAAACGGTTAAGGATGCTTACGGTAAGGTTATTTATGCTAAAGTAACAGACGGTGTAGCTACAGTTGAATATACGGTTCCTGAAGATTATACAGGTAAAAACTTCACAATTACCGCCGTATATAGTGGTTCAAGTGGATTGGCCAAAGTACAGAACACTTCAACATTAACCGTAAATAGTCCTGAAGCGTCAATCGAATTTGAAAACGATCCTGTAACTGCCAGTGTTGGTCAAACGGTTACATTTACCGTAAAAGTAACGGGTGACGTATCAAAAGTTGTCTTTAAGATTAACGGTAAAACAGTCAAAGATGCCAACGGCAAGGTAATCTATGCTAAAGTGGTTGACGGAATTGCAAGTATTGACTATGTCATTCCGGAAGACATGAAAGCTAAGGATTACACGTTAACTGCCGTTACTATGGGCAGTGAACGCTTGACAGCCGAACAGACACTTACAATTATAAAACAATAATTATATATGGGATAAAATCATTTTTATTCCCATTTATCTCCTATTTTTTTATTGGAGCATATTGCTCTATTTTATTATTACTTGCTGCTATTTTTCATACAAACTTAAGATGTTTGCCATTGAACAGTTGAATGTATCTACGTTATCTCATTTTAATTAAAAATCAAAAAGTCTTTTATACGTTAAATGATAAAAATAATTATCATCTAGAGAATTCTAATCAAATAAAATTATCGAGGTTTTTTATGGAAATGAATAATAAATGCATTTGCATATTCCTGTTTATTCTGGTATTGTGTCTGGGATTGAATATGGTATCTGCTCATGATATGGGTGATTCCACGGATACTATGGATAATATGCCAAGTGCAGGCGATACAAATGCAAATCAAAATATTAACAAAGATTCAACACAGGACTGCGGTGACGATATTGAAAAGTCACGGACAGATGCCTCAGGGATAAATTCACAGGCGGATACTAACGCCAAAAAGCCACAGACTGATACTTCCAAGAATATCAAGACGGCTTCAAAGACTCCCGTAAGCTATAATATAATAGTTAGAAATAATCTGGTAGACAACACCACATTTGACGTGGCCGTCATAAACGCCAGAAACGATACGCCGGTACCGGGCAGCAATCTGAAAATTAAGCTGCCGGATAACAGTGTCATCAACACGAAAACCAATTCAAC
>MUZY01000016.1 GCA_003266065.1 Methanosphaera sp. rholeuAM130 | reverse complement strand
GCTACGACATACGAAAATCTAAAAACGGAAAATAGCGATGAAAATGTTGTCGCGTTGAATAAAAATGATGACAGGAATACAAAGGCAGCACCTAATGAACATACATTTAGTGAGCTGCAAAACATAATAAATGCTGCTTCTTCAGGAAGTGAAATAGAATTACAGTATGATTATCTCTTAACAGCCAGCGATACTACTCTTCGTATAAATAAACCATTAACCATAAATGGTAATAACCATATCTTAAACGGTATGGGAAGGAAGCGTATACTTCTTGCAAACTATAGTGGTGGCACTTCACTTACATTAAAAAATATTAAATTCATAGATGGTGGAGGACGAGACTTTAATAATGAGTATAAAGATGATGTGGGAGGAGCCGTATTTTATAACATTACCGGTCAATCCAATCCTAATAATATACCTGACTTAATTATAATCAACTGTACCTTTGAAGACAACGGAGTAACAGATGCCGGTGGTGCAGTATATGCTACTGGAGGAGTTCAAATCAAGGATTCCCATTTCTTCTATAATGAAGTTGAACAAGGAAACGGTGGTGCAGTTTATGCCGGTGGAGGTTCAACGGTTTTAAATTCCATTTTCGAGGACAACTGTGTTAGGCATGGTGTATCAGGTAATCTTATTCCTAACATTGGATCCATAACTGATATTGTGAATTATTATCATTTGTCTGGTACAAGTGGAAGTATCCCATCCACTGGTGGTGCAATATTTTCTAAGGGTCTAACTAAGATTAATGACTCCGTTTTTAAAAAGAATCAAGTCGGTGAGAAAAATGAACTTGGTTGTGGTGCTGGAGCTGTCCATAGTATAGGTGCTATAAACATGAGTAATTGTAATTTTACCGGTAATATAGCATATGATCAGCATGGAGGTGCAGTTCTTTGTAATGTACATACTCATATTTATAACTGTAACTTTAAAGATAATATAGCAAATGTAGGTGGTGCAGTCAGCTCTTTCCAAAATTTTGATGCCCATAATTCAACATTCCAAAATAATGGTAATCAGGCGGGTACCACATGGATAGAAGAGCAGTCATTGGATGAAGCAATAAGTATA
>MUZY01000038.1 GCA_003266065.1 Methanosphaera sp. rholeuAM130 | reverse complement strand
CACATATGAGAACTATTGTTTTTGAATAATGTCAATACCTATTGAATGATGCTGTTTGGCAACTCAACAAAGTATAAATATCATATGATTCTATATATTATAAGCTAAGATTTATGGTGATTTTATGGCACGTAAAACTTTCAACGAAAAACTGAACGATTCAAAGGACATGCCTAAGATTGTTGTAATTGACGACATAAAAAGTATTGAACGTTACGGCGGAAAAAACATGCTGATAGCCCCGCCATTGGAATATAATGAAATCATGTCTAAAGTTCCGGAGCACAAAGTGATAACGGCGGTTGAAATCAGGGAGCACTTGGCAAATAAATATGACGCCGACTTTACCTGTCCGATGACTGCAGGTATATTCATCAGTCTGTCTGCACAGGCAAGTGATGAAAGGGATAATGATAAGATTCCATTCTGGAGAACCCTTAAGAAGGACGGCGAATTGAATCCGAAGTATCCCGGCGGCATCGAATATCAAATGAAAATGCTTGAAGATGAAGGTCACTCATTTGTAACCAAGGGGAAAAAGAACATAAGATACTTTGTAGAGGATTACCGGGACAAGTTATACTCATTGGATGATTAAATGATTAATCGTTCATAATAAACTTCAGGTAGTCCTTTTTTTCGAAAGACATAACATTATTATCAATCAAAAAGAAGTGGATAGCATGAATATAGAAGAGCTTAAAAAGAAAGCGTTGAATAATGAGAAATTTACACGACGTGATGCATTGGATTTGCTTGAGGTACCATTTGATGATTTGATTCATCATGCGGATGATATTCGAAGGCATTTCTGTGATAACAGGTTTGACGTCTGTACAATCATCAACGTAAAAAGCGGCAATTGCAGCGAGGACTGTAAATTCTGTGCCCAGTCGGTATACTATGATACCGATATCGAAAGATATCCTCTTTTTTCAAGTGACAAACTTAAAAAGCAAACTTTGGATGTATATGGCCAGGGATTAAAAAGAATATCCTATGTGGCAAGCGGTGCAAAATTAAATGACGATGAATTTAAAAGGATAGTTGATGTCATAAGTCAAATTAAAAAAGAGCATCCTGACATATATTTGTGCGTATCACTCGGATTTCTGGATGCATGGGAAATTGAATTGCTGCGTCAAGCCGGTGTGGATAGAATCCACAGTAATCTCGAATCATCCGAGACATACTTTGCAAGTGTATGTTCCACCCACACATACCGTGATAAATTGGATACGCTTCACTTGGTGGACAACAGCTCGATGAAAATATGCAGCGGCGGAATATTCGGGTTGGGAGAGTCCTGGATAGACAGGATTGATCTGGCACTGACATTAAGGAAACTCAACGTACAGTCCATACCAATTAACATATTAAACCCTATAGCAAAGACTCCATATGAAAATAACGCAATACTCTCCAATGAAGAAGTTTGCAGAATCGTTGCACTATTGCGCTTCATAAATCCGACCGCATTCATCAGACTTGCAGGTGGAAGGATGCAACTGGAGGATAACGGCCGATTGGCATTCTCTTCTGGAGCAAATGCGGCTATTCTTGGCAATATGCTAACGACAACCGGACCGGCATATGTGGATGATTTGAAAATGATTAAACAGCTTGGCTATGAGGTAGGATACTTTCTTTGATTCGGTAATTTCCAGACCTCTGTGGGGATGCTAAAAAATATCTCTTTATTATACCTATCAAAGTAATTTCCTGAAATGAAAGGTTTGTTGCAAGTGTAACTGAGTAACTTCTTAAACTTTCTTGAATAATTTTTTTCACACAAAAAATAGTATATTATTGTTAAAAAAGGAGGGGATGATGGGTTTGGTAATTTATTCTAAGCTATCTATTATGCCCGTTACAGGATTTGCTTCATATGATGGTATTTCCTGTCCTTCAGGTATTGTAAATACTATTATGTAGTTTTTGTTGTCTTTGTTGAAAGTGTAAATACAGGCATTGATGTTATCCTTCTTGAAGTTTTGTTGATTTAATGATATTCCATCGCAATCATAGGTATCTTCTCCGATAAATTCATAACCTGCATCTATACGTGCCTGTTTTGCATCTTCAAGATTTATTACATCGCCTTCATAAATCACAATGACTGAGTTTTCACCGGTCAACATGGTAACTGATTCGTTTGTTTGATTAACTGTATATCCGTCAGGCAATGTGAATGTTGATGAACCTACGGTTGCATCTTCAGCGTATATTGTGGAAAGTCCACATATCAATATGAACAGTGAGAGCAGTGTAATCATCTGATTCTTCTTCATGGTATTTAACCTCCCTTTCTCTTTATTGAGTATAAATATATCATTTATCAAATATATTATTTATGCATAAGTTAATAGCATAAGTCAACAGATTTACAAATAACATTAAATGGGTGATTATTGTGATAACTGAATTGGAAAAATATGAAAAAGGATTATCACATTGTTTTGACGATGAAGAGATAATAGCGAAGAAGGAAAATGCCGTGATTGAATGCATGAAGTATAACTCTATTGACCCGCTTGACAGTAAGGCAAGATACAGACAACTCAAGCTAATGCTTGCCGATATTGGAGAAAAGGTAACAATAGAAAGTAACTTCAATGTCGACAATGGAAAGCACATACACATCGGCGACAATTTCATCGGAAACTATAACCTGACCATCCTCGACATCAATCACGTATACATAGCAGATAACGTTATGATTGGACCAAATACGGTCATCACTACGGTCGGCCACCCATTGGATCCCAAAGGTCGCCGTGAACATGTCAGCATAACCGGTGAGGTACATATCGGAAGTGACGTATGGATTGGTGCCAACGTAACCGTGCTTCCGGGTGTTACTATAGGCGATAATGTTGTTGTAGGTGCAGGTGCAGTTGTAAACAGGGATATTCCAAGCAATTCATTAGCTGTGGGCGTACCTGCAAAGGTAATAAGGAAATTGGAAAATAATGTGGATGACTAGAAGTCATCACATCCTATTATTTGCTGAAATCTTTTATTGTAGACATCGATATCCTTCCTGATTTTGGGCTTTTCAAGGTTTTCCAACATGTACTCTAGCCAGAAGACTATCCATTCGATAATGAAGTAGACTTCATTGTCGGTGATTTGTCCAATATTACAATTGCGGTAGGAATCCTTTAGTTTTATGATTTTGATTCGAATGCTGTCGTCAAGATTATTTTCCCGAATCAGCTCGTCAAGATTCATCGGTGGTAGGGTATTCTCATCAAGCAGCATCCATGCAAGTATGCAGCGAACGGTGTATAGCAATTTCTTATAGAATTTGAGAGTAACGTCATCATTTTCCTTGATGTATTTTCTGTAATGCCTTTTTGTTAGTCCATAGTAGTGGTGCTTGAGCACTTCGACATCAAATTCGGGTAAACCCGCAAATATGTCCTCCTTCATTGGAATGTATTTTATTGGTGATATGATCCATTCCCGTAGGTTGGGATTGCTTTTGTAGTGAAGCTTCAACGCCTTGTCTATGTCCCAGCCTACAATATCATAAAGTCCGTCATTTGACTCTATAACGTCGGCTTGTTTGTTTATCGTAAGGTAATGTCTTATGTTATTGTTTTTGTAGATGAATCGTATGTCATAGTCCGAGTTTTCATTGGAATGACCCCATGCACGACTGCCCGATTCAACCGCATATAATATTGTTATGTCATTTTCTTTTTCAAGTTTCCGTAGCTTTTTCGTTATGGTTTCATTCATTCAATCATTTCCTATAATTATCAAGTAGTTACATTACGTATTTCATTACTTTTCTGATTAACGGTATAAGTCGTTTAATGCTTTTTCCATGGAAGTCTCCGTTTACCTTTCGTATAAGTTTCGGTATCTCCAGCTGTTGGGGACACTTGGTTGCACATAATCCGCAGTCAACGCACAACGACGGATCATGAGGATTGCCTATTACTCCAAGAATATTTGCCGCATATCTTATGGTGTTCTGGTGAATTCCGAATTTCTTGTTTTCCGGAAAGAGGTATTTGTCATTGTATAATTTGAATATGTCGGGTATGTTGATACATTGTGGGCATGGCATGCAATAGTTGCAGCCTGTACAGTTTATCTTGTTCAAGTCAATAAGTAGGCTTCTGATATCCTCTATTAACCTATTTTCCTCGTCATTCAATGGATTAGACAGATGATTTTCCGTTATTTGGATATTCTCCTTAATCATGTCCATTGAGTTCATTCCACTAAGTACACATGTGACTTCGGATGTATCATATATCCAGCTTAATGCCAAGTCCACATTGCTGCGTTTGGTACTTGAATTCGTTATTTGCCTTTCAATATCCCGTGGCATAGTACCCGCCAACAGTCCACCCTTTAGCGGTTCCATGATTATCACAGCCATTCCATATTCGTTTGCAAGTCGAATTCCCTTGATGCCTGCCTGCATGTTTTCGTCAAGATAATTGTATTGCAGTAATGTCACGTCCCAGTCGTATTCTTCCACAATCCTTTCAAAGTCATTGTATGAACCGTGATATGAAAATCCCATATTTCTTATTTTACCGTTTTGCTTGTTTTCTTTGATAAACTCATATAAACCCAGTTCCACCAGTTGCTTCAATTCACTGTATGAAATAACATTATGGATAAAGTAGAAGTCTATATGGTCTGTCCGCAGGTTTTCAAGTTGATGTTCCAGCATCTTATCCATATCATCCCTTGAATGAATTGCCATGCGGTTCATTTTCGTGGACAGGTATACC
>MUZY01000164.1 GCA_003266065.1 Methanosphaera sp. rholeuAM130 | reverse complement strand
AATAATAAAGTTAATGATTGTTAAATCATTGAAATTAAAAAAGTCCTTTAAACAAAATTAATGAAGGTTATGAGGGATTATTGAGGGAAATATTAATAAAAATTTATAATTACATTGTTATTTTACAAAATATTTATTGTTTATCGTTTTTATCATCTTCATCCGAAATATTTGAGTCAGCGGTGTTATACATATTTCCTAATCCGAATAAATTAATTATTTCCTTATAAAATGCTAAAATGATTATCAGTATACCTACAAAGATTATTCCTATTGACAGTGAAGCATGCTCCCCATACATTACATTATCCGATATCTTTATGACTTCTTCAGATGCCTGTATAATACCATATATAATTATTAAAAATCCTATCAATATTAATGATATTTGAGTTAAAGTCCTCTTATTTAATTGAAGTTTGGGATAAAATGAGACATTCTTTATCTTATCCGTATCAAATTGATTCAATAGAGGTACGCCATCTTCATCAACTTTTACATTATCCACAACTTTGGTATTGGATTTTTTATTTTTATGGGATAATTTCGGCTTTACCCTTATTTTAGGTGCTTTTTTAGTATCCTTTGAAATTACCAATTCATCTGAAGATTTGGAGGTATCTGATTCGGTCTTGCTAANNTCTTCAGACTTTTGAGCAATCTCATCGGCTTTTTGATTTGCTTTAATAGCTTCCTGTTCAGCCCTTTTAGTATCTAACCTATCTTCATTATCGGGATTGTTGATGTCAACTTCATCAATTACATCCATAATTTTCATAGCATCTTTACTTTTATCCTCTGAAAGACCATCCGAATTAGAATTCGAATCATCAGCTGATTCCTTATTAACGAATTCCTCTATTTCATCCGTTTTAATAAAACCCGATCCGGAATTATATTCAGGTATTGATTCAGCATCCCGTATTTCCAACTCTTCAAAGACATCATTTTCACGTTCAATAGTGAGAGTTTTATCTTCAATTTCATTCAATTCGTCTAGAGGATCTTCAGCCAATGAATCTTTACCCTTTTTATTGTTTTTCTTAGACACCATAATCACTATCATAAATTTTTAAAATTAACTATCCGACAATAAGGATATCTTAATAATAGGTAATACTATATTATTATATTTTTATTTTTTTTATTAAATAAATTACTATAGATATGATTAAAAATATTGAAAAAACTATTTCTAATCATATTCTCTCCAAGTATAATCACAGTCAGTACATCTGAAGAATCTTGTTTCAGATTCATCTGCACTACGTGTTTGCTGTAACCACCAGAACGCTAATTTATTCTGACATTTTGGACAAATAACTTTAATGGTTGGCAACGTTTTTACATTGTCATCTGTTACAATAACTGTATCTTCCGCATTTACCTTTTCACTGACTTCATACTCTTTTTTTGATTCTTCCGTTACTTTTTTTTCATAGCCACAACTATCACATGAAAAAATACCGTCTCTTGGAAATAGTACCTTTCCACATTCTGGACAAAATTCCATTTATATCCGTTCTCCTAAATTATTAATATAATACTATATTTGTAATTACTATACAATATAATTAATTGAAAAAATCAACTTGAAATACATTAAAAATTGGATGATGAAATTATAATACTCCTGCATCTTCAAGAATTTTTTCATGGTCAAATGCCAAATCTATTGATTTAATCTCATCTATTGTAAAAAACCGGGCATCCTTAGCATCAGAACTTGATTTAAGAGTACTTCCGATTATTGAACATTTAAATGCAACTGTAACCGTATGTCCTCGGGGATCCCTATCTGGTTTTGAATAAACGCCGACCAATTCATCAAGTGAAATGTCAAGATTAGTCTCTTCCTTAGCCTCGCGTATTGCGGCATCTTCAACACATTCCCCATATTCAACAAATCCTCCGGGAAGTGCCCATGAATCCTTAAACGGATTGTTCAATCTTTTGATAAGAAGTACTTCTTCATTATTTATTATTATCGTGTCAACAGTCAATGCTGGGTTTCTATATTCTTTCATAGAAATATTATATTAAAAGTAGTTAATATAGGTAAGACCGAAACTTGGCAAAAAAAGTATCTTCAATAGGATAATTAATAATATCAGCAAAAAAGAGTATGTGAAATAATCCGATAAATTTTTAAAAAGTATTCAAGTTA
>MUZY01000117.1 GCA_003266065.1 Methanosphaera sp. rholeuAM130 | reverse complement strand
GGTTCCCGTTTTTGCCCATGAATCTTGCCTAACTTGACAATATTGTTGACGTATGGTCTTTTTATCAGTTCATCCATATCCTCGGGTTTTTTCTTAACGACCATAATGTCTCCAATCAGCTTTCCCTTCATGTAAAAATTCTTCCTTTTTTTGCTGCTTTAAATCACTTTCATATCCTTTTTCGGATTGTTATATCCTTACGCCCATATAGTTGATTAGTTCAATCAAGTCCTCAAATGAAATCAACTCATGCTTAAGAACGTCATTTTTCGTCATTGACCCGCTCATCTCACCGTCATAGGTCAGCATATCCGGTCCGCGATGAATCAATCTGAACCTGCCGTCCCTTCTGAATATCTCCTCGGCCACCATGTCATGCACGAAGCATCTGCCCGGTATAATCACGGTATCCTTCACTTCATTCAAATCGATTTGTTCCAAGTCTTCAGCAGTAATCAGACATGCAATCTCCTGTTGGGTTGCAATGACGTTCACATGTTTTGATGCACCGATGCTGTCAAACACCTTCTCTATGTATGGGGCGGATATTTTGCTGGTAATTATTGTAGCCTCGGCCTTTACCGGTGTAAGGATGTCCAGGTATTCTCTGTTTTTGCTTTTGGCTATTGCATATGGACTGTCATTTCCAGGATCACATAGGGGCGTACCTGTGACTTTTAAGTTGTATTCCTTAGCGGTGTCCTTGACTAACTGTTCAAATTCATGGATATCCTGCTCCACTATTCCAGGAACGATGGGTCTGTCACTTAATATCAGTCCCTGATTTCTCGTGTTGGCAAATCTCATCAGAATCAATGCCTTTGCCCCCCAGCTTTCAAGGTCTTCACAGGTACGTGCAAGTTCCTCGCCGTCGTTTACTCCCGGAATGATAATGGAAGCCGCATGCACGTCACATGACTGGCAGAACCTTTCAAGAGCCTCAACCGAAGCTTCAGGTGTAGGATCATACATCCACTCCTTTCTTAGTGCAGGGTTCGTTGAGAAGGTAGTGTATGTGGTTTCGACAACGCCATTGTTTATCAGCCTGTCGACAATGTTTGCATCGTCAATTCCCTTTCCGCTGGTATATCCGAGGTGCGTCGTCAAGCCCAGGTCATGAATTCCACGGGTCAGCTCCAACAGTTCCGGATAACAGCTTACGTCCCCGTCACCCGTAATGTTGACCATGGTATCCTTCGGCAGCTGCGTCTGGAATATGTTGGTCTGAAGGGAGCTTAACACCTGATATGCCGGGAAATAATCCCTTGTCATGTTCGTTTCCGTAGTGCAGTGACTACATCCAATTTGTCCTGGAGGGCAGTGTTTACAACCCAGTACCTTTGTATCGGTGACGGTTTTAAAGTAACAGTACTTGCAGAAACCCCTGCAATTTTTACCGGGAATACCTCCAACATCAGCCATAATTTGCATAATATTAATATATATCTATTTAATCAGTTTTAAAATTATTGATAAAAAATGATTTTTTGTAGCTTTTTCCAAATGTATATGAAGATGGACATGATAGAAAAAACTTTTAGTTAAAATGGATTTAAGAGAGTATTTTAATTAAAAAATATAGTATAATTGGTTAAACATTGTATAAATTGAGTAAACCCCCCTCCCCCATAAGATATAACATATCATCAATTATTTTATCAAACAAATACC
Organism: Methanosphaera sp. rholeuAM130; assembly: GCA_003266065.1. Classification (GTDB taxonomy): domain Archaea; phylum Methanobacteriota; class Methanobacteria; order Methanobacteriales; family Methanobacteriaceae; genus Methanosphaera. Next base: position 115 of record MUZY01000117.1, on the reverse strand, counting down.
AAATAATAACTTTCATTATCGAAAATTATGGGTTAATCATTTTCTAAATTACAAAATAAACTATAATGATTAAATATTATCAATAAAATACTATCATCATGGATATATTTATATC
>MUZY01000199.1:39417-47230 GCA_003266065.1 Methanosphaera sp. rholeuAM130 | reverse complement strand
AAAAAAAATAAGTATTATTGACAAGTATATTTTATATAGTATACGAAGATTTATAGGTGATTAATATGAGTGAAACTGTAGTAATTTCCCCTACAAGTCGTCAAGAGGGGCATGCAGAATTATCAATGGACGTTGATGAAGATGGAATAGTTACGACAGGACGATATTTCAGTATAACACCAGTACGTGGAATTGAAAAGATGGTCATAGGAAAAAGACCGGAATCCGCACCTGTAATAGTGCAAAGAATATGTGGAGTTTGTCCAGTTACACATACCCTCGCATCGGTGGAGGCCATAGACGATTCATTGAAAATCGACGTTCCAAAAGTCGGACGCACACTAAGGGAAATATGTCTGGAGGCACACATGATTAACAGCCATGCAATCCACCAATTCCTGATAGCACCGGACTTTGTAAGTGCGGACGAATATGACGATGTGGTTAGAAACGTCTCCAAAATAAGAAAAACCGCACAATACGTCGAAGATGTAGTGGGCGGTGAAGGCATCCATCCATCCGACATAAGAATAGGGGGAATGGCTCATAACCTAACCAGAAATTCAATCAACAAGATAAAGACAAGAGTACGGGGAATGATACCCCTTTTAGAAGAACATGTAGAAAAGATTATTGGATTGGTACAGGACAAGGATTTCCCGGATAATCTTGGAGTACACTCACAGCCACTGCTTGCAACAAGCAACACCTACGGTTCCCGTTCAAATCTATCATTGCATGAAGTCGAAGAGATAATGCCGAATAGCTGGTACGACGATGAAAGCGTTGGAAAAAGAGCTTGTTCACAGATACCCCTCTACAAGGGAAACGTTGTGGAAACCGGTCCGCGGGCAAGAGCAAATAAATTCCGCAACTATAAGGTAAAGGGGGTCAAAGCCCAACACATAGCAAGAGCCAATGAAATGATAACCTCAGCAAATAGGATAGTTGAACTTATCGACAAGGTGGATCCATCTGCACAGACCATGGCAAAATACACCTTGGAAGGAACAGATAAACTGGGAGTGGGAGTAATAGAAGGACCACGCGGAACAAACATACATAGCGTTAAGATATCACCGGAAGGATATATCAGCGATTACAGGGCAATCGTTCCAACGACATGGAATATACCGACAATGGGAATAGCTACTGAAGGATTCCACCATAAATATGCACCTCACGTTATAAGGGCATATGATCCGTGCCTATCCTGTGCTACCCACATGATTGTAAAGGATGACCAGACAAAAGACGTGTTGAAGGATGAGTTTATTCAGTTATAAGGGATAAAATGTCATATAATCATGAAAATCTAATAGTGGGATGTGGAAATATCCTCTACGGCGATGACGGATTTGGAGTGGAAGTAATAAATTACATGAAGAGAAACGATGTAGAACTTCCGGGAGATACCGTGCTAATCGATGGGGCAACAAGTGCTCCCCATTACATATTCACGTTACCCGAACCCAAATGGAAAAACATTATCATAATCGATATAGCATCGTTAAATAAAAAATCCGGACACATAGAAGTACTTGAACTTGAAGATGTGGTTGAAGATGACCGGTACATGGACGTACACGGACTTTCGGCAACCTATCCACTGCACAAGCTGAAGGATAAGGTCAACATTAAAATCGTAGCCTGTCAAGCAGAGAACATACCTGAAGAAATGGAGATGGGATTGACAAAAAGTGTCGAAGACAGCATCCCCAAGGCGGTCGATAAAACAAGGAAAGTGCTTCTCGAACTATTGGATTCCAATGAGGACCAAATAACGTTTTAATTGAACAAAATACGTGTAGATTCAATAACAGAATAGACTAGGTATAGATTCAGGCTTGTAAAATGGTGAATTATAAAAGAATTTCGTAATCAAGGTGAGAGTATATGTTTGAAAAACTCAAGAATATGGTGAAAAATGAGGAAAAAACATCAAATGCCCCAAAAAGTCTAAACAACGGAAAAAAATTAAAGGTCGGATACATTCATCTGTCCGGATGTACCGGGGATTTGATGTCACTTAGTGAAAACTATGACGACTTCGTAGATCTTCTTCATGCAGTTGACATAGTATATGGGCAGACACTGGTAGACAACTGGCAAATGCCTAAGATGGACATTGTCCTTATAGAAGGATCAGTATGTCTGGAAGATGAACATTCAATAAAGGAACTCAAGGAAGCAAGAGAAAAGTCAAAACTGCTGGTAGCATTAGGTTCATGTGCGGCAACGGGCGGTTTTACCGTATATGCCAAGGGAGGACAGCAGGCACAGCCACAGCATTCATCCTTCCTGGCACTTCAACACCTGGTAAATGTAGACATGGCCATTCCTGGATGTCCTCCATCCCCACAGATAATCAAAAAGGTGTTGTTGGCAGCCGTCAATAACGATATGGATTATCTTGCCCCATTCATGGACTTTGCAAAGAATGAAGAGGCATGCGGATGTGACCTGCAGAAAAAGGTAATTAACCAGTCAATATGTATCGGCTGTGGAGCATGTGCCGCCAGCTGTCCTACAAGAGCCATGACAATGAAGGACGGCAGACCAAGCTTCAACTGCGACAGATGCGTAAAATGTGGATTATGCTACTACCAGTGTACCAGAAGCTGGTGGCCAATGGATCAGATTAAAAAAGAATTAGGACTATGGGAGGAATAATTTATGATACAGGATTCTGTACTCGGACCATACCAAGAGATAATAACTGCAAGGGCATCGGACAAAAAGATTAGAAGCAAATCACAGGACGGTGGAATAGTATCGGCACTGCTTATCTATGCACTGGAGGAAAACATCATCGACGGGACAATTGTAGCCGTTGAATCAAATGAAGCATTGAAGGTGGAACCGAAAGTGGCTACCACCAAAAAGGATATTCTTAAGGCAGCCGGGACAAAATACACCATGTGTCCCAACCTGGCACTCCTAAAAGAGGCTACACGTTCATATGGACTTGAAAAGATTGCTGCCGTCGGTACCCCCTGCCAGGTAATGGGACTTCGTAAGATGCAGGCATATCCAATGGGTGCAAGGAACGTGACCGACAAGATAGCGTTATCCATCGGAATATACTGTATGGAAAACTTCCCCTATGAATCCCTGAGGACTTTCGTTTGTGACAAGGCCAGAACCGCACCACAAAAGGTAACCAAGATGAACATCAGCAAGGGAAAACTATTCATAAACCACTCCGACAGCAAAGATGCCTTTGCAATTCCACTCAAAGAAACCCATGGATATGAACAATCCGGATGTAACTACTGCCTGGATTACGTGGCGGAGCTATCAGACATCTCATGTGGATCGGTCGGTGCAAAGGACGGCTGGTCAACCATCATCAAAAGAACCGATAATGGAGCATCACTTGTGGATGAGGCCATAAATGAAGGTGTTCTTGAAGTTACCGATACGGATGAAGGCAAATTCGGATTGGAAATGCTTAAAAAATTATCCACCAATAAGAAAAAGAAAAATCAAAAACGTATCGATAAAAAATTGGATATGGGTCTTAGCATACCATTTGCCCATTCAAGCAAAAAGAAAGACATTCTGGAAAACAGATAATTAACCCCCCTTTTACTTTTTTTGATTGGATTAATGTTGTCAAGTTAAAAATAGCAGCATAAAACCCATGTCATCAAGTTAAAAATAGCAGCATAAATCACCCAATCCGTTCATTATGAAAAAAATGGATGCGAATGAATTCCGTGAATAATTATGGAAAAAAAGTTACATGATTCTTCAGAATATGCCTAAAAAGGAAAAAAATGGGAATCGCCCTTCAACAATCCCCCAACAAATGATAAATTAACTGTTCTGCCGTACGTCCGGATTGGGCTCCGTGCGTTCTTATCCATATATTGGCTTCACGTTCGAGTTCATCATCCGTGAGCGTTATTTCAGGATATCTTCTGGCAAGAGCCTTGACGATTTCAAAGTACTCCTTCATGCTTGGCTTATAATAGCCGATGGTGACTCCGAACCTGTCGACCAAGGACAGCTTTTCACGTACGGTATCGGAGTGATACATCTCCTCATCACTTGACGTATTGACACGTTCGTTCCATGTTTCCTTAACGAGATGCCTTCTGTTGGACGTCGCATATATCAGTACGTTATCCGGTTTTGTCTCCAATCCCCCTTCAATTAACGCTTTAAGGTATTTGTACTCGCTTTCATCCTCTTCAAAGGATAAGTCATCCATATAAAGGATAAACTTATAGTTTCGATTTTTGATTTCGGATATTATCTTGGACAGGTGCTTCATCTCATGCTTGTAGACTTCTATCATACGAAGTCCCCTGGGGTAATACTGATTGAGTATCGCCTTTATGCTTGTGCTTTTTCCAGTACCCGCATCGCCGTAGAGCAATACGTTGTTTGCCTTTTTGCCGTTGACGAAGCTTTCGGTATTATGCAGAAGCTTTTTTTTCTGCAGGTCATAACCTATCAAATCATCCAAAACCACATCATCGAGTGAGGTTATGGGAATTAAAAAGTCCTTGTCATCATCATGCGACAGCTGAAATGCCCTGTTCAATCCGTATTTTCCAACCCCATACTCCCTATAGAAATCGGTTATGACATCAAAGAGTTCATCCGAAGTTGTAGCCGTTTCTATTTTAGAACTTAACAGCCGAATCTTTGAGCTTACATCCTTATTGAAGAGTTGTTCCTTCTTTATTATTGCCGTGTAATCCGATATGATGCTGAAACAGTCAATATTCAGTCTCTGTTCTATGACATTAAAGTCGTAGTTGAACAGCTTAAGGAAGATTTCCATGTCATGCTTTACGAATATATTTACGCTGCCCTCCTTTTTACCGATTTTCTCCGACGTCAATGTGAATGGATTTTCTGTTGTGGCAATCAGATATGCTATGTAGTTATGCCATAGATTACTGTTGAATCCATAATTGGTTGCAAGGGCGAGCAGATTATTAATCTGAGTGTAGATGTCGCCGATTAATTCGTCCTCATCATAGTCTCCTTTTTCGAAGACTTTGAAAATCCTGGAGAACTCCAGCAGTATTGATTCGTCAATATTTTTATATACTATAAGTTTTGAGATTAAGTTATGCATAGGTATCACGTTAAACTAATATAGGGATTAAATGAATGTGATTTAAAAATAAAAAAAGTGGGAATTGAATTTATTCAAATTCAATTGTGCTAGGTGGCTTGTTACTTAAAGATAAGGATACATGTGTTATTTGAGGTACTTTGGCAGTTATTTCCTGTGACACGTTGTGCAGGAAGTCCCATGGAAGATCAGGTACATTGGCGGTCATTGCATCAAATGACTGTACCATCCTTATAACTACGAGATATCCGAAGTCTCTCTGGTCACCTTTAACTCCCGTTACCTTACTGTTGGTAAGTACTACAAAGTATTGCCACAGATCTTTGTCCAATCCCTCTTTTTCAACAAACTCATTTAAAATGGCATTTGCTTCTCTGCAGATGTCAAGCTTTTCCTTGGTAACCTCTCCAAGAACACGTACCGCCAGTCCAGGTCCAGGGAATGGCTGTCTGTGTACAATTTTTTCAGGCAGACCCAATTCGGTACCTACCTCCCGTACCTCATCCTTATACAATTCACGAAGCGGCTCTATTATTTCAAGCACCAATCCGTCAGGAAGCGTCAGGTTATGGTGTGACTTTATGTTTCCTTCACTTTCAATCCAGTCAGGTGCTATGGTTCCCTGCAATAGATATTTTGCACCGGACTTTTTAGCCTCCCGTTCAAATACTTCTATGAATTTATGACCTATAACTTCACGTTTTTTCTCCGGATCGGTTATGCCACTAAGTGCTTCGATAAATTCATCACTGGCATCAACGAGTTTGAAGTTTAACTTGTCCTTAAAGGTTTGCTCTACCTCTTCCACTTCATTTTTTCTTAAAAGACCATGATCAACGAATATCGCTTCCAACTGTTTTCCGATAGCCTCGCTGGCAAGAGCACTGGCAACCGAACTGTCCACTCCCCCAGATAATGCTATTATAACTTTTTCATCCTTAACTTCGTCCTTTATGTTTTGAATTGATTCTTCTATAAATTTTTTTGTATCCATCATCATTTAACTACACAACCTATCTAATTAAGCAAACAACATCAATTATTTTTTTGAAATTGTTACTTTGCTACTTCCTGCATTACTCTTTGTATTCGAGCTAAAATTAATTTTTCTAATATTCCTTGCATATGTTGTAAAAGTTCTCAAATATCTCTCCACCACGAGGGGTATGCTGAACTTCCGGGTGGAACTGTATTCCATAAATATCCTTATCCTTATGCTTCATGGCCTCAATGGAACATTTATCCGAATTTGCTATAATCTCAAAAGACTCGGGCAGCGTTACTACTTCATCCTTATGTGAAGCCCATACCTTAAGTGTATCGTCAATGCCCTCAAAGAGTCCTGAACTTTTTAGGATATTGATTTCAATTTGTGCATAGCTTTCAACGTCGGCACTTCGGGTTTCTCCACCGAAGTAATCGGCTATAAGCTGATGACCCAAACAAATGCCCAGAATGGGTACGTCGATATTTCCAAGAATTTCCTTGCAATTGCCTATCCTTTCAATGGAAGGTCCGCCACCCAAAACAATCCCCCTTGGATCCAACTTTTTTATATCGTCCAGACTGGTGGTGTTTGATACTAACTTATTTTCAATACCCAGATAGCTGAGGGTTCTGGATATTCTGTGATTGTACTGTCCAAAATTATTAATAATAACAATGCTCATATTAAGTCCCTTAATTTTTTAAAATAAGTAATAAAATCATACACAAAAAATTAAAACTAGAAAACATTTAATAATTTGTTATATATTACTTTCGTCTATATATTATATTATGATAACAAATGATATATTAATTCTTTCAATTAGCAAAGTGACATCATATTAGTGTCCCGCTTACTTTTCATTTTTTTATTAGAAATTATGCCATTCCAATAATTAACTGCGGTACTGTGGAGATGATTAGAAATCAGTAGGATAAATACAGTATACTATCGATTAACTTAATTTACAAACTTTTTGGTGATGAAAATGTTTAACAACCTGAATATTGAAGAAAATACACGATATGAAGTATTGATAACCACAAATAATAATGACAACTCCTACAATACGAAGCCATTCGGAGTGTTGTTTAAGCAAGACAATGTCATATTAAATTTATATCCCAATAATACCTTAAAAAATATAAGAAACAATCCTTCATTTACCATACAGTTATCCTCAAATCCATTGACATTTACAAAAGCGTTGCTTGGCAAATTAGATGAATCGGATTATGATGATAATGGAATTCTTAAAAAAACTTCACGCATACTATATGCCAATGCCACAGATTACGTGGTTATTATCCATGAGGACAAATATGGAGATACGCCAATAACCAGGATAACTGCAGAAATTACCGATGTTGTTATGCTAAACAATTCACCCCCAACAATCAACCGCACAACAAATAAAATAATAGAGTTACTTGTTAAATTATCCCGGGTAAAATACATGAATAAAGAGGAATTTGAATCGTTTAAAAAGGAAGCCGATGATTCATTTAAATTTATTATCAAAGAGGGAAATCAGGATCATATGGATTCCTTAATACTTATAAAACAAGAGATAAAAAAGAATGATGAAAACTATTAAGTAAAGTTATGAGCGAGCAAAGTAGAAATATTGAAGGTATCCGATAACCGTGGCAAAGAAAAACTGTACAGGGAGCAGGTAAGTAAACTGTATAAAGAATAGACAAAAAAATACAAGGAATAGACAAAAA
>MUZY01000199.1:0-39362 GCA_003266065.1 Methanosphaera sp. rholeuAM130 | reverse complement strand
GTTATTTTCAAGGATGGAATAACAGGCAATGCCATGAAGGACAATGTGCTGATTGGATTATTCAGATTGGAACCCATTTCCTGGATGAAGGTATTTATATCCTGTGACTGTTTGGCTACGATGTGTGCCGGTTTATCACTCATAAGTCCTGCCACCGGTAAGGCCAGGTCAACCTTGTCGGTATTGGATATTGCCGATATTCCCCCGTTATTTGAAATGACTGTATTGACGGCTTCTGTCATGTACTTGCTATCGGTACCCACAACCAGTATATTATGGGAATCATGTGCAACGCTTGATGCAACGGCACCGTTTTTTATTCCAAATCCGCGGATAAATGCATTGAACACGGCGTCGCCACCATACCGTTCAACAACACTAATTTTAAGAACGTCATTGAATACCGATGGTATGACATTTCCTTTTTCAATGTTCAGCTTAGCGGTAGTTTTGCCTGTGACAATCTTATTGTCCCACATGTCAATAACATTGACCGTAGCACTTTTAGCGTCGGAAATCCTTGCCTTGAGATTGAAGTCCTCCATACTTTTGAACGATACGTTCATTCCACTGGAAATTTCCCTAGGATTAGCCCTGTACAATAACTTCTGTTTCTTGTAGATGGTGTTGCCGTTGATGATAACCCGTTTGACATTGAATTCGTCTAAGTTATCGATGAATACCAGGTCGGCATTTCTGCCCGGCCCGATAAAACCGGCGTTTATACCGTAATGCTCGGCCGGATTAATGGTAACCATCCTTAATGCTTCAAATGGATCCATTCCCAAATCCACTGCTTTACGTAGAACAACGTTAAGGTGTCCCTTTATCAAATCTTCAGCCTTCAAATCATCAGTTACCAGGAAGTCTCCCTTGGATCTGATGAAGTCTTCAAGAGTTTTTGACTCGGAACCTTCACGAACCATTATTTTCATACCCAGCCGTCTTTTTTCTTCGACTTCCAGCTTAGTTACCGATTCGTGGTCTGTTGTAATTCCGGCCAATATGTATTTCTGTAATTTTTTACCCGTAAGAAGTGGAGCATGACCATCAATTGGCTTATTGAATCGTTTGGCAACATTTAATTTATCCATCATATCCGGATTGTTATTTATTACGGATTCATAGTCCATAACCTCGGATAATGCTACAAATCCATATTTTTTAAATAGGTTTTCTATATCAGAACTTGTCAGTGTAGCACCGCTCGTTTCATATTTTGTTGAAGGTACGCATGATGGTGCAGTAAAGTAATAGTGAAGCGGCGAAAAGCTAGCATCCTGCACCATATATTCAATTCCTTCCATACCCAACACATTTGCTATTTCATGTGGATCAGATACAACTGCCGTTGTTCCATGACGCAGAGCTATTTCCGCAAACCTTGATGGGGTTAACATGGAACTTTCAATATGGATATGTGCATCGATAAATCCTGGAACGATAATGTCATTAAAATCTTTATTAACCTCTTTTATAGAGATTATACGTCCTTTTTCTATCTGTATCTCTCCAGGATATATTTCATCGGTTATTACATTTAAAATATTTCCTTTAATATACATCTTAATTACTCCCTGAAATTTGATTTTATCGGATTTAATCATATTGTGCTTTTGTCTGTCAATTCATATAACTTAAAATATTGAGTTGCCGTTAAAAATAAATGCAAATCAGTATCCTCAAAGTCAAATTATATGTTTCATCACTGTCTTGTATTTAGTGTCAGTCAATTAAATCCAACATTAATCATCTTTGATATTTTATTTAAGATATTACTATATATGAACTGCCTTATATTAAAGTATATTCTTTATGTTATTTTTTCTTAAAATCTTTCTTTAATTTTCAGCATATCCCGTTAAATATTATTCGACCGTTTTTTTTGAATCGGAATTATTTTAGACATTCAAAAAGATATCCGTTGTATCATAGTAATATTGACTTTCATTATAGCCATCATATTCATTTTTATATTTTCCCACATCGTCCTTATTCCAGTTATTCTCAATTAACTTATCCCGCACGTATCTTGCAAGATGAATATTTCCATAGGATCCGTAGTAACATCTTTTCTTCCGGACGTTGCGTTGAATGTAATATGTCTTTTCATTTTTGACTATGTATTTATTCCTATTGTGAATTTCGGCTGTGATATCTTTGATATAATTAACATATTCCATATTCCAATTGTTTTTTAAAAGATATTCCCTTATTAACAGTGCCAATTCATAGCTTTGATATGAACCTATCCTTAAACTGCTGTTTCTTATTTGCTTTCTCAGGTTATATTTTGTTTTTTCGTCATAGGTTATGTTTTCCGGATGGGGAAATGGGGGGAGTTTATCCTCATCATAGCGGTATATCTGTGTAGCGTTGCACATCAATTCCTCATCCGCCCCATATTTTAGGTAGAGATCCCTTTCTTCAAGCAGATACGTCAGGGACTTGCTTGTTTCTATAACCATATTCTTATGTCTGAACTTATAGTAACCTTTCAGCTTATCGTATGTTATGTATCTGTAGAATTCATTTGTCGCCTGCTGTTCTATTCTTTTTATGTTTACGTTATCCCGATAGAATGGAAGTATCTTCTTTATTATGCCTGCATATTTTCTACTTTTATACGAACCGAAGGTCTTCCCATTTTTTTTGTTTTTGACTATGTATTTTCCCTGACCGTTTTCTCTGACACAATATCTTGGAAAGTGTTCCTTTTTATCATAACCGGTTGACTTGTTTTTTATCCAGTTGTATTTCATCAAGAGCTCCTTCTGTTTTAATGCATCCTCCGGCGTATCATATGTGCCATAGTTAATTCGCTGTCCGTATCTTGTTTTTTCAATGACATATTTTCCATTTGCTTTTCTGATATTTGTAAACATGATTAACCCCCTTCCATTATTGATTCCAATACGTCATACCTTCTGTTTTTACTGACTATCATTGTTTTGACGTTTGGCATCGTGTTAATTTCCCTTATCTTTTCGTTTATTACCTTGTTTTTCTTTTTGTCCCTGATATTGTCCGTTATTAGGATGGTGATGGAACCGCTATTTTTCAGTTTTTTTATAAGATCGCCTATGCTCATTTCCAGAATCGTCGACTTGTATGTCTGAGTTATTTTCATATCTTCAAATTCATATTGAATTCCGTCATCCAAGTTAGCCATGACTATTTCATACTTCTTTTCGTATTGTTGAAATGTTTCAATTATTGATTCTATGTCGTTATTCCTGTTGATTTTTAATGTTTTTTTGTTTTTTCTTTTCATGATAATTACCCCAATTATTCCATAAAAACCCATGTAAATGCGTAGCCATAATGGTACTTTTCATATTTAATTTTACTACACTTATACTATGTTATGAGTTCTTTATAAAGCAATTGACGCCCCCTACACTCTCCTACACCCTCACACTCACACCCACTCATTCCCACACTCCCACACCCCCACCCCCCTTCACTTGCAATGGAGGTATAACGAAGTAAAATATCATTTCGAATACTTCTCAAAACCCCCTCCCCCACGAATACTTCTCACAAGCCGGTTTGTTTTATATATAAATCAAAAATAAACCATAAAATAGAAAAGACATCAATAAAAACAAGAGGAGTGAAAAAGTAGTATGAGCATATTTGATGAAATAATGAACTCTGATTTCACGGTATTTAAAAACAAGGAAATATTCAATCTTGACTACATACCCGAAATCATCCAGTGCAGAGATGCACAGCTAAAAAGTGTACTGATAAATATAAAACCGTTATTAAACAACAACAAGGCAATAAACTCAATATTGATAGGAAATACAAGTACCGGAAAAACCACGGTAGTAAAACATGCCATAAGAGAAATAGAAGAAAATACCAATTTGACAACATGTTATATAAACTGCAACATACAGGATACCCTGCGAAAATGCTACTTCCAGATATACAGGGTACTCTTTGACAGGGAAGCAAGACGCGGACTAAGTACCGAAGTGATTCAGGAGGAAGTCATGAAAAAGCTGGAGGAACAATCATGCATACTCGCAATAGACGACATAAATTACCTAAGCAAAAATGACGCCAACAATCTTGTCAATGAACTGTTTAGATCAAACGAATTCTACCACACAAACACGGCGTTGATAGTAACGATAAACGATGAAGTATTCAAGTACTCGCTGGAACAGAATGCACAGAGCATACTCCTGGGTCACGAGATAAGATTCAACGACTATACAAAAGACGAAATCTACTCGATACTTAAATATCGCTGCAGTGTCGGCTTGAAGGATTCCGTCATAAATGACAAACAGATAGAAAGAATCAGCAATTATTCCTATAAAATAGCCAGCCTAAGAAGAGGATTGATATTGATACAGGTTCTAGGACAGATGATTGAATCGGAAAACAGATGCAAAATAGAAGATGACGATATAGACAAATATATTCCATATTAAGAATCTTTGAAAATCCAGAGAAGGAATGATTTAAAAAATTTACGTTGAAAAAAAATAAGTTAGAGATGTAATGATTTCTTCTACAGTAACTTTCTGAGTTTCAATAATTTTCTCGGAGAGACCTTAAGCAATGCCTTGATTAATGACTTGGTTGACAATGTGCTTATGTCGGAATTGGCCAGAGCGGCAATGTATTCGTTCAAATCATCATCTTCCAAGTTATACAAAAAGTCCCTTATGGTAATGTACTTTCTAAACTTCTTAGCTATATGCTCTTCGATATAATCGGAGTATTCGCTTAGATTGGATTGGCTGCAATCCTCTTCCCTGACACATCTTGCGGCTACACGTCCGGCAATCATACCGCTTTCAAGTGCCGTGTCAATACCTCCGCCTGTAATGGGACTTACGCATCCTGCCGCATCCCCTACAAGTAAGAGGTTATCCGATACTATCCTGTCAAAGACTCCACAGTATGGATTTCCACCGACGTTCAATTCAACGGCTTGGGCGTTTTTGGTTTCCTCGCAGCTTGCAACGAACTCATCCAGACATTCAAGTGCAGTTTTATCCGTTTTAACGTTGGATATGTCAATGCCCACATTTGCAATATCATGACCCTTTGGGAAAATCCATGCATAACCCCCCGGAGCTATGCTGCCAAAGTAAAACTGGATAACTCTGTTGTTTTCCATCTTCAGGTTGGTCATCTCGTACTGTGCACCGGATTCCATCTCGGCAAGCGATACCTTGGTATCAAGTCCGCCCCAACTGGCCACATGTCCTTCAGGTCCATCGGCACCGACAACAATCTTTGCCTTAATCTCGTCAACATCATCGATTAAGCTTTTGACGTTGACTATAAACCCATCATCCACCTTCGTCATGGAGACTGCCTCACATCTAAGCAAAACATCGGCTCCCTGCCTTATGGCATCCATGGCAAGATGCTTATCGAATACCTTACGTTCAAGTATAATGCCTGTAGCAGGAGTTTCCAGCGTTTCTGAGGTAAACCATGCGCTGGTATTGTCGGGGCTCACTATACGTGCACCATCAATATCGCGTGCAATGCAGCGTTTATCCACATCAATGTCCATTCTTTCAAGAACACCCGTCATGATACCTTCAGCACAACGTTTAGGCGTCCCTATTTCTGCTTTCTTATCTATAATCAATGTTTTAGCACCATACTTTGATGCTTCCCTAGCAGCCATAGAACCGGCAGGTCCTGCTCCTATAACCAATACGTCAACTTCCATTTGCGTCATATAAATTCCCTTTTGAAAAAATCATTACTAAATATTTTTTTAGACTGTTTGTAATATATCTTTTTTTAGGTTATTATTTTTTTAGTATTTTTTTGGTAAAGTCAGCACAATCACACTTGAAGAATTGACAGAACAATGAAAATTCATGAATGAAAAAGTATTATAGCGATGGATTATAAAAGAGAGTATTATGTCAGAAAATAAATATATTAGCATTTTGGCAACAAACAAGACGAAGATTTATTTATTGAGTTATCTTGCCGTTTTGACTTTGGTATTTGCATCTCCATTGATGCTGCTGTTGTTTAATGTTAACTTAACACTGCTTGGAGCAAACTTACTCTTCTTTGAATTGAACATGTTTCTCTTTTTGGTGTTGATGGTATACACATACGTTACGAGAAGTGAAAACAAGAACTGGAAGATATATACCTACGCATTCATTCTTTCGCTATGTTACCTGATAGCGACATTTCTAGTATTCTCATCGTTCAAATAGAAATGATGCGAAACTTGAAAGTAAAAAGGAACTGTTAATTGATGAGTTGAAAAAATAAACGAACAAAGAATAATTATGTCAAAAATAAGGATTAAGGACAAACTGGTTGAATATGATTACGTTTACAGAGACGTGAAATATCTCAGGTACAAACTGGATGAAAACAAGTTGCATTTGGTTATACCCACCTCCTGTACGGGGCATGTGGAGGAATACATCCTTGAAAAGGAAGACTGGATATATAGAAATGTGGTCGAGTATGAATATCCTTCAGACAGGTTATATGACGACGACTACAGTGCCGGGACATATACGATAAAGGATAGAAAGTTAAAGTTTGCGGTCGAATACAGGAAGGTCAAATACATCCACTACAAATTATATGAAGACAGACTGCTGCTTGTCTTACCCAATAGCTATAAGAAAAGCGTTGAAGAAGCACTTGAAATAAAGGAAAAATGGTTATACAGGCAACTTCTGAAAAATGAGGAGTACGGCCATCGACTTGATGAGGAATGCAGGGACATTTCATTATCGAACAGAAGCCAAGGCCAACTGAAGAAATTATGTGACACTTACATTGAAAAATACTCCAAACAACTGAACGTGAAGGTAAACCGTCTGCAGTTCAGGGATATGACAAAAAAGTGGGGAAGCTGCAGCATCAAATCAAACGTGACCCTCTCGAAGTCACTTGCATATCTTCCGGATAAACTGGTGGCATATGTGGTTTATCATGAGCTGACCCATTTGATTGTGCTTGCACACAATGATGCATTCTTCGACATAATCAAAAGGGAATTTCCCAATTATGAAGAGCTTGATAAAGAATTGGAACGCTATAACTATCTTATAAACAAATTATGACCTTTTGGCCGGACACTTTTTTAGTCGGCGGGTAGGGTATTGAAAAAGGAGGGTCGTTAGGAGTGGTTTCAATATAACTTGTCACCACTATACTCATTTTCTTGTGTGTATATGCGAATTAGCGTGTCTATATTGTCGTCATACATGAGCCTGTAACCTATGGCTCCACCATCTGCTGTTTCGACATTGTTTATTGACTTGTCGCTTGTCTTTTTGGAATTGTTGATGATATACCACATTCCATGAGGCGTGTATATAAATAATGTCCCGTCCCCATCCTTTCTGCCGTTTTTATAGCTGTCCTCCGGGTCATATATCTTCGTTGAATGTATTGCGAGACGACTCAGATTTTGCTGGGGTCTTGTTCCTCCCTTTTTGAATAGGGTTATCAGCCAATTCAAGGACTGATCCTTAAGCTTTCTCTTTTCGTCGGGATTTTCAAATGCCTTTTTTATCTTCTTCCACCTTTTTTCAAGGGTATTTGTTATGCCGAGTATCTTTTCTACCTTCGCAACGTCCTCTTCCAGACAACGGTAGCCCTCGGGTCTTCCCGTGACCTTGATTATTCCATCCGCGAAGTCCTTTCTTCTGAAGTTTCTCATATAGCCCTTTACCTTTTCAAATTCTTCATCAGGTATCCTTTGATTTAATCCGTAGAGGTAACCGTAATCCACTGCATCATAACATTTCGTCTCTAATCTTAACTCTTTCCTATCCATTTTAACCATCAATATACCCTATTATGTCCAAAAAATAAATTTAGCAAGAGATTAATCCCACTTTTTATAAATATTCTTTCGAAGACCAATATCAATTAGTTCAACAAACCTAGTGTTATCCTGGATATAATAGATAATTCGATAATCACCAATTCTAGTTTTTTTACATTTTGGACATTTCCAACTTTTAAAAGATTTTTCTGCACATAAATATGGATTTTCAGATAATCCTAATATTTTTTCTCTACTCGTTCAATTAATTCAATATCATCAGATTTTTTATCCAAAAATTTTTCCACACATCTATCTTTAAAAACTCTATAATTCATGTTATCATTCATATTTTTTTCTTANNAGCCTCAACATCAATTTCTACAGTTCCCTCATAATCTCCATTTTCAAACTGTCTAATTCTTTCATTATAATAAGCAGCTTCTTCATCTGTAAAATCATCCAAATATTCTTCCTCATATGCAGATATCAGTCTTGCTATAATATCATTATATGTTTCAGATTTTAAACCTAAATGGGCAAGCTTGGTATGAATATCTTCTGATACCCGTATAGTTTTCATAGCCATCATAAACACCTCGTTATAATAAAGTTTATTCATTATGAATTGTTATACTCATTATATTAGTTATATTTAATCAAAATTATATCAGAAACATGCACCCAACATTACATTTAGGGAGTAATGTATCCCTAATGGGAATAAGTTTTTTATTTTCAAAATAAATTAACTCCTTTTCTTTTTGAATATCCATATCCTTTTTTCATAAGAATTAAACGAAAATGATGTCCTTTAACTTATCAATATAATCCAATGCCACGATCAATGAATCATAGATGGACTTGCCACTTTCAAGCGAAAAGAGTATCTTCTGCGTGACTCCCCCCGGAGTTGAGACATTCTTTACAAATTCATCCTTATTTTCTGTTGGAACCAATAGGGATGCCTTGTATGAGAGTTCTTTAAATAATGGAAAGCTTTCGGATAGCCTATCGACGGCCTCCTTGTTTTCATCTGAGCCATAATCATAATTGCAGTATACTGCAGGCAAACACCCTATGAGTGTCATGTACTTCACATCTTCCTCACTGTCCAGGACATGATACTCCACTTCAAGCAAATCCAACAGTTCACATACCGTATCTTCAGGCGGATATACCCCCGCTATCGCACTTGAATTTAATATTGTATCGGGTCCTGTCGGCATTACCCGTACCACATTGTCTGATCCGGTTTGCTTTTTTATATCGTCTATCGGTATTCCTGCCATGAATGATATTACCAATTTATCATCATCCAGTCCGAAGTCGCCTATCTGTTTAAATGACTGTGGCGGCACAGTGAGAATAATGATATCGGATTCCTCGACAATCCTTGAATTGTCGCTTATCATATCCACAAGGTCGTTATCATATATCTTTTCAAAGGTAAATATTGAACCCCTATACGTCAATTTGATATTTTCCTCAGGATACCCCTTTTCGAGCAATTTGATTATCAGTGCCCGTCCAATATTTCCCGCACCCAATATTCCAATTTTATTTTCAGTAACTTTAGTATTCATGATAAATTATTTCTTATTTTTAAATAAAATAATTAACCTAAAATAACATAAGTTTCAAAAAGAATAATATAATATTATATTGTAACTAAAGCGAAGGAGGCAAATGAGATGATTGAAAGCAAGTATGCATACCTAAAACAGATAACGAAACAGTTATATAACATGAAATCAACGAAGGTAGACAAACAGTTAGACGGAACAACGCCTCCTTCAGTATTCATCGGAACCTACAATTATCCGAAGGTATTTGCCGGGCCGCTTCTTGCACCGAGTTATGAGGACTCCTCAATCATGGATAATCCCGAAGCATGGGTCAACAACAGTACAACGCAGCAGGAAATCATATCCTACAGACTGAATCTGGTACGCGGAAAGCAGACTATAGGAATCACCGATCTTGATAACAACTACGTTGAAAAACTGCAGGAAATCTCCATGGCATCAAAGTCAATAGCAAGTGAGGCACAATTCAACAAAAAGCCGAGAGGTATGACATTTAGTGCCGAAAATGCCCCACATGGACCAAGTGCCGTCTTAAAAAAGTTTGACATCGACAACGTCAAGTGGGATCATCAGCTGGAAAAGACATATTATGATACTGATTTGAAGGCCGCCGATGCCGTTGAAATACTCCACGACAAGGACGTTCCATTTTCACAGATTCAAAAGGCATTCAGTGTCGGGACTATGGGCGTTAAGGACAATAGAAAGCTTGTTCCTACCAGATGGTCAATAACTGCCGTTGATACCACCATCGCCGATAAGCTGCTTGAGAAGGTAAAGTACTATTCCCAAGTGGACACCTACCGCGTTTACGAGTATTCCAGCCTCAACAATTATTATGCAATACTTGAAATTCCAACCCCTTGGCAGTACGAATGGATGGAGGCATTCCTTGACATCAACGGAAAGGGAACCATGATATTTACAGATTATGAAAACAACAAGGGCAAAAAAGAGTACTCCCGTGTTGGCGGATGCTATTATACCGCCAAGATGGCCATTTTAGAACAGCTGGAAAGGGATAAGCTTCAGGCCGGCTGTATCGTGTTCAGGGAGGCAAATGAAAATTACATACCATTGGGAGTATTCAATGTTCGTGAAAATATCAGACATGCAATGAGCAGTCCATACAAGGAATTCGAGACGTTGACGAATGCACTTGACTATATTGAAACTAAGCTGCAGTTAACGGTCAAAGACTTTAGAATGGCCGGAGACTTGCTTGATGACATTATCAAACACCGGCAGACAACGCTTGACCAATTCTTTTAGATAAAGAAGGACGATTAAATCAGGACAATTATTATATAAAAACAGGGGACAATAAATGTTGAAGTTAGAATATAAGAAAATCAGCGACGATACTCTCCGTGCTATGCGTGATGCCGTTGGGTCTAATCATGACCATTATGAGGATGCCGTTTGTGCTATCAGATTCATTCTTCCATCTGCCGAGACACATATATTAAACTGTGCAGACAGCTGCATATTTACCGTTGTCGAATCCCTTCCGGAGCCTATTTTGACTGTGGATATGGGTGGATGGAACGGATTTAAAAAATCGTGCGACATCTTGAACAAGAAATATCTGGAAATCGAGACGGATGAAGGTATGATAAATATCGAATCTTTGAAGAATTATATTGAAGATTATGAAATAAAATCCATTTATATTACATCACTGTGTGCATATACGAGACTTCAACCCATTGAGGAAATTTATGAACTGTGCAATGTACATGATGTGATATTAATACTGGATATTTCAGGAACAATAGGGCATGAAAAGATAAACGCTTACTGTGACGTGCAGATAGCATCAACCGGAAGTCCAAAAATAGTAAACTGTGAAAACGGTGGATTCATAAACAATTTAACTCAAAAAGTAGCGTTCAACAAGCATTTGCTCAAAACATTCAAGGCGGATAACATTACATGTGCCGCCATAGCAAATGAAATAAAAAAATCCCCCGAAATACTCCAAAAAACAGTGAAGGCCAACACTTATCTGAAAAGAATACTGTCCGAGAAACTTAAAGACGACAAAACACACCACATAATCCATGAAAGTTATACCGGAACGAATACCATAATAAAAACGGAAAGCAAGAAAACGGCGAAAAAACTCGCCTATCACATAAAACAGGAACTGGATATCCCGAACAACAAATCCATAATAACAACAGGACCCAACTATAACCGATTAAAAATTCCATCGGTAAACGTGGAAACAAAGAATATGGACATCGAATATTTGACGAAAGGGAATATGGATAAACTGGCAGAAATCGTAGTCGATAAAATAGAGTCTTCTTAAATGACCACAGCTAATTTAGCATACCCATTAAACCATATTCTTCTAATGAAAAGTAATTCCTGTAAAAAATGGGGGACAAAAAAGCCGACGCATGATATGAAATAGCATCAACTTTGGAGCGCAAGCAATGCTATCCTTTCACAGATGGCATCCACTACATTCACGTCATCATATAAATCATATGCTTTTATTATGGAATCCTCATCATACATCTCTATCAGTTCATCATTTCTATCCGACAATAACTCTTCTGTCAATTCTATCTGTTTATCGGTAGCGTTAATATAGATTACTATTATGTTTCCCTTTTCTTTTATCCCCAATAACTTCAATGCCTGACTGATTTGTTTTTGTGCGGACAATCTTACACAGATTTCCAAACCCTTATCGTTTGCAAAGTTCTCATTTTCATTAAATGCCTTGATTGCCTGGGATATGCCCTGATTCAAATGCCTTCTGCCACAGATATAATCGCAGTCAAGAAGCTGTATTATTGATTCATCATTTAGAGCAGTTATTTCATCAATTTGCTTTAAAAAGGAAGGGATTTTTTCAATACTGCAATCCTCATAGGCATGGATTTCTATGTCATATCCCGAGAGCAAATCCCGTTGTAAATCCTGCATACTATTGTCCTCTTTTCTTATCGGTCAATATCTTGTTTACACCCTTAAGATATGCCTCTACACTTGCCATTATAATATCCGGTTCGGTACTGCGTGAAGTTATTATCTTATCGTCGTGTTTAAGCTTTACCAATACGTCAATAAGTGCATCCGTTCCACCGGTTATCGCATCCACATGATATTCTTCAAGCGTGATGTCCGCCGTGTCGGCCACAGTTTTTCTTATTGCTTCTATTGCGGCATCCACCGGTCCTACTCCTACACCCGCTTCTATTTTTTCCCTATTGTTTATGTTTACCTTTACGGATGCCGTCGGCGTCATTCTATTTCCCGATACGGTAGTGTATTCCTGCAGTATAAGTGAGTCTTCAGGATTTATGCTTAAGATTTCATCGGTTATTGCCTGCAAATCAACGTCCGTTACCGTTTTTCCCATATCGGATAATGCTTTTACCCTCTCGAATATGCGATTCAATTCGTCTTCCGTGACTATCGTCCTTGTTTCCTTAATTTTTTCGCGTATTACATGTTTTCCAACATGTTTTCCCAGAATGAACCTTCTTCTGTGACCTACCTTTTCAGGTTTCATAGGTTCATAGGTATCCGAATTTTTAAGTACCCCGTCGGCGTGTATGCCTGATTCGTGTGCAAATGCATTGGCTCCAACTATTGCCTTGTTTGTCTGTAACGTCACGCCGGATATCCTTTCGACAAGCTGGGACGTTTCATAGAATAGTTCCGTTTTGATGTGTGTCCTTTCATTGTATAATGATTCTATTGCCATTATCAACTCTTCACATGAAGCGTTGCCCGCTCTTTCACCCAACCCGTTTATCGTTACATGAGCTTGTGTTGCTCCGGCTCGCAGTGCCGCCAGCGTATTTGCAACGGCCAAGCCGAAATCGTTGTGACAGTGAACGCTAAGAGGCATGCCTAAAGTGGAAAGTTCACCGTAGAATTCATAGGCCCTCTCGGGGGTCAATAGTCCTATCGTATCACATGCACATATCCTATCACAGCCTGCATCAATACATCCGGTGTAGAGATGTTTTAAGTCATCGATACTTGTACGGGTTGCATCTTCCGTTGACAATTCCACTATCAATCCATGACTTTTTGCATATTCGGTAGCGTTAACGGCCATCTGCTCCACTTCCTGTCTTGATTTTCTTAACTTCTGCTGGATGTGCAGATCTGATGATGGAATTACCAGGTGAATACTGTCTACGTCACAATCGATTGCCGTGTCTATATCTATCTTTAGTGGTCTTGCAAAACTGCAGATTTCAGCATTCAATTTATTTTCCGTAATCGTTTTGATACTCTTTTGCTCATCCTTGGATGTTATTGCCGAACCTGCTTCTATTATGTCCACGCCCAACTCGTCGAGTTTAAGGGCTATCTTCAATTTTTCATTGGATGTTATAAGTACTCCCGGAGTTTGTTCACCATCCCTTAGAGTCGTATCCAATATTCTTAGATTTTCAAACATGTAACTCACCTATCTTTTTGATAAAACAGTTATTATTCTCGTTAAACTTTTATGCATTCTTATTGCATGCTGTTCCAATATTTCAAGAGGCGTATCCTCGATTACTTCATACAAGTCTATGTAATGCGGACTTGCCATACATATGTATCCATCATCCTTAAGATGTTTGGCTATTGCTATTAAAGCTTCATGATAAAGCTTTTTGGTGTCGATTCCACCAAGTGTTGTTGATATCCCGTATGGAGGATCCATTGCAACCGCGTCTACCCTTTCATTTAATTCCAACTTTCGGACATCTTCCCAGTAGACTTCAAATTCCCTGAATCCTTCCGCTTCCAGGTTTAACCTTGTCCCTTCAACCATGTGCCTTTCAATATCGCTGGCTATCAATTTCGTATTCAGGCATCCTGCTTCTATTAGGATTCCCCCAGTTCCACAGAAGGGGTCAAGCACCACATCATTTTCATGAACGTGAGCCAAGTTAACCATACATAATGCCAGTTTCGGACTCATTGATCCGGGATGGAAATATGGTCTTTTATGGGGTTTGTTGTCAAAGAAGTGTCGTTTATCCTGCAGAACAATACTTTTTGCAATGATTATCTTGTTATATTTCAATATGGAAAGTTCCTTATGTTCATTTATAGTCTCTGTTGGCTTTGTAAAGATTAATTTTATTGTATATTCCGAATCATCCAGTGATACGGGCATACCTGATGATTTCTTTATTATGCCGCCGATATTTCTTTCCAATTCATTTCTTGCTACCGGACCATTTCCTATCCTTCTGACCCTTACCTTGAATGAGCCATCGATTATCTCATCCCATGAAATTTCCTTGGCATCCTTCATGATGTCCTCTACAGTAGTGTGCTTAATGTTTTCAAGCACCTCATGGGAGTATGCAAGATGACTTCCCAGCTTATTTACCAAGTCCTCATCCGCATCCACTTCCAGAACAATTACGCCAGGATATTCCTCAAGTATGGTGTAGGCAATGCCCAACGTTTCCATTCTTGCAGTAAGTTCTGCTTTGGGAAGCGTTTCATTCTCTTGAGATAATATTACAGTGATTTCCATATGTTCTTCAACCTCCTTACTCCTATCTTTGGCAATAGTTTAAACATTATTCCCCTTTTAAGCAATTGCTTTAACAGTGGCGTCTGTGTATCCATGTCCCCATATTCCGAGATTATCCTATCGACGTTATGTTCCTGCAATTGTTCGAACATGTAATTGAAATCGTCATCTGATAATTCACGGATAATGCCTTGAACATTCTGCTGAGCCTTGAATTCATGGTCATAACGTTTATGATACTCGTTTTCATAGTCCAATAGGTATTTGTTGTCATTTTCCTTCAGCATCAAATCAGATTTTTCCGATGCCAGACGTGCCATATTTGATCCCACTATCAATCCGCCACCGGTCGTTGGCTTTATCTGACTGGCCGAATCGCCGATTAGTATCGTATTATTATAGACTATTCTTTTATCCTTGTTATATTTTGGTATTAATCCCGTGTGTTTTTCTATAATTTCATCATCATCATTCATCGCATCAAGCAGTATATTATCCGCATCCTTATATGCACCATCCGTAAACAATCCCAAACGTTGCTTCGTGTCAGTTAATGGTATTTTCCATAAAAATCCTGGAAGCAATTCATTATGAACCTCCAAAATAACGTTTTCCATATCCTGTTTTTTCGTACTGACAGTGTATTGTATTGCCGTGAACGTTTCGTCCTTTAATTCGGGGTTCATCTTCTTTGACGTTGAAGATACCGGTCCGGATGCTACGGCTATGATTCTGGAAGTATATGTATTGTCCACCGTTTTTATTTTCGTGTTTTCAAGATCAACATCCAATACCCTTGAAGATAAATATGGGGTTACTCCCGCATCCAATGCCCTTTGGAACAGATGTTTATCATAATAAACCCTATCCAGGACATATGCTACCGTTTCATCCTTTTTTACATGCAATAGTGTCTTATTTGGTGAGTATATCTTTGCACCCTTGACTTTGTTGTAGATTATTTCTTCAGGTACCTGTTCGGTAAGATTGATATTCGTTGAAACAATACCTGCACATTGCAATGGTTCACCTATCCTGTTTTTCATGTCAAATATTGCAACATCATATCCCTTATTTGCCATGTGATATGCGTAAGTAGAACCTACCGGACCAGCACCCACCACTATTACATCATAATCCGTCATTTGATACACCTTATTATTTATAGAAATTATTTAGATAATGAAATACTCATGATTTTTTAAATTTTCTTTTGTTTAATGACAACAGCTCATCCTTATTTAATTTGCTGGTTGATTTATCTGTTTTTTTATCATTATTGACCTGTTTAATGCCCGAATACTTCGGAGTATCCTCCGTATTGAAGTAATGTGTGTTTGAATTATTGCCGGAAGCGTGATTGTTGCTTCGTAAATCACTTTCATATTCCTCAAAGTATCCATCATCTGCCTGATTATAACCTTCATTACCTGCCCGATTATAATTGTTGGCTTTGACATACTCATTATTTCTAGAGTTATGTCCTGTGTTATTATGGTTATTGCTTGGGTTATAACCACGGTTATAACCGGGAGTGTTCATTGAGTTATCATAATTGTTTTGCATATTGCCCTGATTGTCATTGTAATTTTCAAAGCCGTTATATGCATGAGGAGCTTGACCCTGATTATATGAATAATTCAGCTTATTTACTTGATTTAGAATTATCTCTTCAACTTCCCTTGGATTAGGAACCTCATCAAGTATTGTCTCGACATTATCGTGACCGCCATAAATCACAATATCTCCGGTACCCATCATTCTTTCAAGAACGGACTGTGAAACGTCAATGTCCTGTACCTTAATGTAAGGCATACTGATTTTTTCTTTGTTGAAAAGACCTCTCTTAATTATAATACGCTTATCGGTTAATGTGTAGATGGTATTCTTCCAGTCCAAGTAGTCAAGTATCAGTTTTACAACGATTATTATAATGCATAGGAACAACATCAGTTCTGCAATATAGGTCATGTTAACAAATTGCAATTGATAATTGGATTGCAGTGATCCTTGAATTCTATAAACCAAAGTTAAGATAGGACTGAACATGAAAACCAAAACAAATAATAGGATAATCTTAAATATAAAATTATCCGAATATAAAAGCATATTCGGTTGGGATTCATATAATATACGTTCGGATGAATGTTTATCTACTTCTTTTTTGAAGTTATTATTACTTTTGGATTGTTTAGGTTTCGGCATCATGGATTAACAGGCTCCAATATTTTTTCTAAATATGTTAAGTATATATGTAAAACAAGAATAATATAGATATCCATTTTATCCGAAAGTAATTGGATATTGAAGAAAAATGTCAATGCACCCCACTTGGAAACAAATAATTTTGAAATAAAAAATAGGATGATAAAAAAGAAATTATTCCATTGATAAATATAATGTTATGCCCGATAAATATAACATTAAGGATATTGATATAGAATCCACCCATATCCATTTAAAAACAGATATACTAAACGACAATCTTGAAAATCTTATAGGCGAACAAAGACTGATAATTCTAAGGACAATGGACAAATACCCCCAATTCAATGGATACGACAAGTTCGAATTAAATGAAGACGACATCTCCAACAACGAAAGGATAATAAAACTTATGACAACCTCCAGCGTGATATCAGATACCGGACCAATGGCATCCGTTGCCGGCAGCATGAGCCAGGTATGTTTAGAATATCTGTGCAGACAAAATACGAAATACTCCATTATTGAAAATGGAGGAGATATTTCATTAAAGACAAACAAGGAAAGTATAATCAGCGTATATGCCGGAGATAATAATTATTACAACAGCCTGGCATTTAAAATCAATAAAAAAAGAAAGGGATATGGAATCTGTACATCCAGTGGAACCTTCGGTCATTCCAAAAGCTTTGGCGTCAGTGATGCTACAATCGTATTTGCCGAAGAGGCAAGCATCGCGGATGGCCTTGCAACGAGATTTGCAAATATGGCCAATGGAAAAGATAATGAAGAAACAGTGAATAACGTTCTTGAAATATCTGATAATTACAGGGAATATTACGATGCAATGATAGTTATAAAAGATAATCTGATTGCAAAAAATGGTCGTATACCCGAATTGATAAGTATAAACAATAATTCTGAAGACGAATATGACATGGAATGAAAAAACAGACGATAAAAGAAATAGATGAGTTGAATGATATGAGACATAAATATTTAATTCCAATAGCGGTACTGATGATTCTTGTTTCACAGATAACCGCCATAAGTGCATTGGACAATAATTCAGACGAGGACATTACAAAACAGATAATTGATGGAATTGATTCGATAAAGGACAGTGTCCTTGACAATAATCCTTCAGATGCTAAAGAGGTTAAAGTTCACGGTTATGATGAATTGAAGAACATCATTGAAGAATACGACAACAACAATAAAAACGAATCCTACCTCATACTGCTGGAGGATGGTGACTACAACATTACGGAGCCCATCCTATACAGAACCAAAGACAACAAAAAGCAAAGGTTAACGATTGACGGACAGGGACACACAATCGATGGACAGAAAAAACATAGGTTTATGCACTTTGACAACTGCAATATTACCTTGAAAAATTTGATAATCCAAAATACCGTTCACGATGACAATGATCATGCGGGCGTATTTGAAATGCTTAGTCCATCAAACTTAAACGTCATCAACTGCACCTTTATGAACAACGTGGGGGATAAAAAGGGAAGCGTCCTGACAAACAGGGGAAATGCCACAATCACCGATTCGACATTCATCAACAATACTGCCAATCACGTGGGCGGTGCAATCTGGAGTACCGGAGAATATGGAGGTTTGTTAAATCTTACAAACAATACCTTTGAAAAAAACACCGCCAATAAGGATGACAATAATGAAAGAACGGCAATAGTATATTGTGTATCCGGTGGATTGAACGTTATAGACGGGAACGCTTTCATAAATAATACCGGCAGATGCATCCACTGCTATAACAATACAAACGCCAACATAACAAACAATGAATTCCATAAGAATAACCTTAAGGATGTTGAAGTCATAAGGGGAGGAATCATCGACAACTATGAATCCAACATAACAATCAAGAACAATATCTTTGACGATGACAGTACCAATGGTGAATTACGCGGTGGAGTACTGTATCATGAAATAGGATATTTGGAATTTATCAACAATACAGTAACCGATACGCACATACAGGAAAAGGTAACAAGTACTGCCTATTGCAGTAAAGGTGGTGTCATATTTAACAGAAATTCGACGGCCGTTATTTCAAACAATAAATTCAATAATAAGATGATCGGAAATTTAAGCAGAGGAGGAGTATTGTACAACAATATGGCAAACGTTACTCTGGAAAATAACAGCTTTGAAAATGTTGTTGAAGGAAACAACATTCAGGGTGTGGCAGCATACACCGATGTTGCGGGAGTTATCAATGCCGAGGGCAACGTATTTGATTCAAAGATAACCGGAACCGTTATAGAAGATTTGGATAAGGACAAGAACATCTATAACTCCAACCAGCCAATGGCTGAAAGCAACAATAAACGCGGCGTGGTAAATTATAATTAAGAATATGCAGTAACCGTATCCGATAAAAATTTAGAGGATGTCTTACACTAAAAAAACCGTCACAAATTATCAAGACATACCTCTTTCAATACCTGAGCATCCGGATTATCCGGATACATTACAAGAACTTTTGTAAAACATTCGATAGCATCCTGAAAGTTGTCCAACTCCATGTGTGCTACGCCCTTGTTATTCAATATTATCGGATTGTATTTGTCCGTTTTTAATGCATTGTCATAGCAGACTATTGCCTCGGCATATCTTTGAAGACCCAAAAGGGTATTTCCCTTGCTTGCCCACATGTTTGCATCGTCCACGCGATTGTCAAGGCATAGCTCTATCGACTTGTCATAGGCAAGCAGCGCCTCTTCACTTTTACCCATCATATTGAGGATTGTTGCCTTTTCATTCCATACTTCAGGATTCGTATCATCTATACGCAGAACATAATCGAAAAATTTAAGTGCCCTTTCAAAGTCATTCAACATTTCATAGATAAGTCCTCTCCAGTAGAGTACCGTGGTATTTTGTGAGTTGATTTTAAGTGCCTCGGTATTTGCATCCAGTGCCTTGTTGAAGTCTCCCCTGTTGAGATAGGCAATTGCAATATTATTGTATAGGTACTCATTGTCAGGTTCCAATTTGATGGCTTTCTTATAATGCTTTACTGCATCCCCAAATTGACCCAAACGCGTTAAATTATCGCCTATACGGTTTAACAGATATGTATCTTCCTTATCATATTCCAGTGCCGCCTTATAACAGATTGACGATTGTTCATATTTACCCAATTCAAAGAGTACGTCAGCCTTTTTAACTATCATCGTTTTTTGATTGATGACCGGTCCTTCCCATTGATCCGTCGGAAGTTTCTTAAATGAAAATACCTGAAACTCATCATCATCATGGTGATTGTTGGGATATGTCTTTTTCAAGTCATCCTCCAATTCCCTGATATTCTGATATCCCAAATCCGATGCTAATTTAGAATCGTGAATTATCTGATTGTATGTTAGGATATTGACCCGGGTTACTTCCGCTTCAAACAACTTTTCACGTTCCTTTGAAAGAATGTTCCAATAACAGTACAACCGATCCCCACGATATAACGGGGTTTTCCATAAACGCCTTATGGTCGTATTGCGTTTACCTGTTATTAAATCAATATCCCTGTTTTTAAATAATAATATTGGCATGTTGACACACTTATTCTAATTTTTTAATTGTTTGATTTCCGAATTGGTTTGATTTAAGATGAATTTCAGGAATCTCTGTGTCCAATGACCGGAGAATATCCAGCAAGTCTTCAGGATTAGGCTCCGTTACAGTTGACAAACTGGAATCGAATGTCAACCTATTCCTGAACTGTTGCAATGTATACATGTCACAATCAATATCCGAAACTAAATTAATTATATCGTTTTTTGTTAATAATGTAGGTACAAATGTTGTACGACATTCTAAAAACACGTTATTCTGTCTTATTACATTGATAGACTCTTTTATCAATTCTTTTGCATTCTTGGGATAGACGTCACTTATCTTATAGTATTCATCGAGAGGTGCCTTAACGTCCATGGCAACATAATCCAATGATTTTATAACTTTTTTGACGCCGTCGGGATGCAACCCATTGGTATCCAATTTTACAAGCAAATTCTCCTTTTTCGCTTTTTTAATGAATTTCTTAACGACATCCACATGCAGTAATGGTTCTCCGCCACTTATAACTATTGCATCGATAAAATCAACGTTTTCATCAATCGCGTCCAAAACCTCTTCCAATTCCCACGGCGTAAATTTTTCATTTTTTAAAAGCTGAGGATTGTGACAGTATCTGCATCTAAGATCACAACCCGGTATAAAAAGGACTAACGCCATTTTACCCGGATAATCCAGTGAAGAGTATGTTGGTTGAATGTTCATTATATCACGGAAAAATTTACTTGACTAATGAAATAATATATGTAAAAAAATATTAATAAAAGTATTTTTTTGAGATGAATAATGATGTGTGAATTAAAGAGTCCTGTTGAAGTTACAAACAACAAGATGCAAAGTATTAATAGTAACAATGATAATAGATATATATTCCAATATCAAAAGATATGGATAAGATAAATCATGATGAAAAAATAAACAAAACAGAAAAAATGGAGCAAATAATCAAAACAAGAAAATAAATAAGATTATAATATAATACTCTAAAAACTATCCTAAAAAAATAAAAGCGGTGATATTATGAAAAATAAAGCTAAAATTTACGATGGAGCAAAAGTAGTGGGAGATGTAAAATTGAATGACAACGTTTCAGTATGGTACAATGCGGTAGTCAGGGGCGATCAGGCACCCATAAGCGTTGACGAAAACTCGAACATTCAGGACAACTGCGTAGTCCACGTAAGCAAAAATTATCCCGTTAAAATTGGTAAAAACGTGTCGATAGGCCATGGTGCAATAATACATGGATGTACCATAGCAGACAACGTACTGATAGGCATGGGCGCAATCATATTGAATGGTGCCAAAATATCCAAAAACTGTCTTGTCGGAGCGGGAGCCCTTGTAACGGAGAACAAGGAATTCCCTGAAGGATCGCTGATTATTGGAAGTCCTGCAAAAGCGGTACGTCAATTATCAGAAGAACAGATTAAAGGCATACAGGAAAATGCTGACGAATATGTTAACCTAGCATTTAATGAATAAGTACGAACATATATTATACCAGTAACTAAACAACTAATTTGAGTGAAAATATGGTAAAAACTAGAGAGATTTTAAACGAGTATAACACTTACGTACCGGGCAGATCCAAGAAGGAGATTATGGATGCATATGGCGTTAAAGAGGAAGACATCATTAAATTAGGATCCAATGAAAATCCATGGGGAGCATCCCCCAAGGCAAAACAAGCCATCATAGATGCCATTGACGAAATCAACAGATACCCAGAAAGCAATCACGAATATTTGAAGGAAAAAATTGCGGAATATGCGGGCGTTAATCAGAATCAGGTAATTCTCGGAGGGGATGGAGCCGACGAGATATTTGATGTTCTTGCCAAGGCATTGATTGATCCGGGAGATGAATTTATAGTACACCCTCCTACCTACACATACTATGAATACGTATTCAAGCAGCATAACGCAAAGGCGGTTTACGCCAAATGGAATGTCAGCGAAAACAGGCTGGATG
This sequence comes from Methanosphaera sp. rholeuAM130, assembly GCA_003266065.1. Classification (GTDB taxonomy): domain Archaea; phylum Methanobacteriota; class Methanobacteria; order Methanobacteriales; family Methanobacteriaceae; genus Methanosphaera. Next base: position 16,669 of record MUZY01000199.1, on the reverse strand, counting down.
TGGACAGCGTTCTTGACAACATAACTGACAAAACCAAGGCGATATTCCTATGTACCCCCAACAACCCTACGGGTGGACTCATATCAAGAGAAGACATACTGCGTGTTATAGAAGCTACCGACGCATTGGTGGTAATTGACGAGGCATATTGGGAGTTCGCCGAGGTCAATAACATTGATCTATTGGAGAAGTACGACAATGTATTTATCATAAGAACCTTTTCAAAGGTTATGGGGCTTGCCGGTTTAAGAATCGGTTATGGATTATCCAATCCGGAACTGCTTGAAAAGATGTCCAGAATAAAGCCAGTGTTCAGTCTAACTGTCACTTCACAAAAGGCCGTACTTGCCACATTAAGCGATACGGAATATATTGAGGAATCAACCAGAAAATCAATTGCAGAACGGGAATACCTCTATGACAGCGTAAGTGAAATTGACAACATACACATCTATAAATCCAAATCCAATTATCTGTTAATGGACATACGCAAAACAGGCTTTACCGCAGCAGAATTATCGACGGAACTTATGAAAAAAGGTGTTATCGTAAGGGATTGTACCAGTTTCCAGGAATTGGATGAGTATTATATCCGAATCAGCGTTGAAACCCATCCGAAAAACGAGAAGTTCATAGAAATCCTGAAAAGTATTGTGGAATAGAAAAAAAGAGGATATTTAATCCTACAATACTAATTCTTTTTTTAAATCATTTTATTTTCGTCAAAGAAGATTAAACATAACCCCCATTAAAAAAAACTTTCAGTGCCTTATTGGATTATGATATACTACCGCTGCAACTACGCTTGCCTTTTGTTCTACGGTATGAGTTTCCATTATTGACTCGTATTCAATTATTTCAAGTTCCCTTTTTTCCATCATATATTCTGCCATGAACTTCGCTTCATCCAGCAGTTCCCTTCGCGATTTGTTTATTCCCGTTGTTTCCACCACACATCCCATCCTGTCACTTAAGGCATAAGCTATTACTGCAGATATCTTATCGCCGGGAGTCTGTGAGTATTGGTGTGACAATACGCAATTTGTCATGGCTCCTACTTCCAACTCGGGCATGTCAATTACTTGAGTATCCGGTGCTAACATGCTGGATACGGGTATTAGATTTACATTTCCTATTTTTGCATCGAGAAGTGCATTGTCAAATGCGTTCAATTTTGTCGGTCCCTCTGATTTTCCTTTCGTTAATGATATTTTCATTATATTTAATCTCCAAAAATTATTATTCCCTTATACATATATTGGCACGTTTAACTTTTTAAAAATTTAGACGAAATGATAACTATTTAAGTATATGCTAATATAGTAATAGCATGGAAAATTTCAATAAAAAAGATGAAGAGGAAATAGAAGAAACATTCAAAATTCTAGGCAATCCGAATCGCTTAAAGATAATATGCATACTTTCAAAAAGTGACGATAAAGAATTAACGGTAAACCAAATAGCAAACAAATTAAACATAACACAACCTGCCGCTTCACAACATCTGAAACTATTAAAAACGGCAAAAATCGTTAAATCATACAAAAATGGAAATAACATCTATTATAGAATCAATACTAAAACCATGTCACAGCACAAGGAGTGTATAGATGCCTTATTCCAAATAATATTAAAAAAATAGAAGGAGGATTACAAATTATGACTAATAATAATGAGAAGAATGAGTTATCGTTTACCCAAAAATTAAGGAAAAACAATGAAATAAAAACTGGTGCTGAAAATAATTTAACATACCCCCTGTCTTCACAGGAAGAAAGTGTAAACGATTATGATGGGGAATTACCGATACTGATTATACCGAATACCGTATTTCTGCCCAATACCCACATGACCATCCCGCTTGATAAATACAATACTGAAAACCTACTCAAAAGCATAACTGAAAATCAGGAGGGAATAGTTCTAACGCCTAAAACGATCAATGAAGACAACACGAAAATGGAGTTCTACAATATTGGAAGCATATTGAAAATAGAACACATTGATGAAAATGAATCGGAATACGTGCTGGACTTAAATGTGAAAGATAAGGTTAAAATAATCCAACTGAATGAAAACGGAGAGTATTATCATGCAAAATATAAGATAATAGAAGAAGAAAATACAATTACGCCGGAAGAATCTGAACAGATGAATAAAGACATAAACGATACCATCCTTGAAATTTCAAAATTCATTCCAAATTCAGAAGTATTCATAAGAAAAATAATGAACAATACTGATATCGAAGAGAAAATATCAAGAATATTCCCGTACATGAAAATAACGATAGATAAAAAACAGGAAATACTGGAAATAGATTCCGTGAAGATAAGAGCCCTTCGAATAATACAATTGCTCATAGAACAAAAAGATGCCATGGGCATACAAATGGATATAGCAAGAAGAATAAACGAAAACATGAGCAAAATCCATAAGGAAAATCTGCTGCGTGAACAGATGAAGATGATTCAGGAAGAACTTAACATGACCGATTCATCCAAATCCAGAAAAACGTACAGGGAACGAATAGAAGAAGCCGATCTTCCGAAGGAAGTAGAGGAAGTAGCATATGAAGAGCTCAATAAACTTGAAAGACAGGGACAGAACAATGCCGAAGAAAACATTATAAGAAATTATCTTGACACCATATTGAGTCTTCCATGGCATAAGGCAAAAAAACATGAAATAGATATCAAAAAAGCTCAAGAACAATTAGATAACGATCATTATGGATTGGAAAAAGTTAAGGAAAGAATAATTCAGCATTTAACCGTTCTTAAAATGAAGGATGAAAAACAGGGATCAATATTGCTCTTTGTAGGACCTCCCGGCACCGGTAAAACAAGTCTTGGAAGAAGCATTGCAACGGCACTGGATAGGCCATATGTAAGGGCCAGTCTAGGGGGAGTCAAGGACGAGTCGGAAATACGCGGACATAGAAGAACGTATCTTGGAGCATTGCCGGGCAGAATAATAAGCGGTATGAAGAAAGCCGGTCAAAGCAATCCAGTATTCGTATTGGATGAGGTTGACAAGTTAACCGCATCAATAAACGGCAATCCTACAAGCGCATTGCTTGAAGTACTTGATCCCGAACAGAACGATTCGTTCTCTGATCATTACTTGGAAGTTGCCTATGACTTATCTGACGTATTTTTCATAGCCACCGCCAATTCACTGCAGGATATTCCCGGCCCATTGAGAGACAGACTGGAAATAATTGAATTGGAGAGCTATACTAAAAATGAAAAGATGCACATTGCAAAGGAACATCTGATGGAAGAGGTATTGGAAGAACATGGATTAAGTGAAGATGATTTGATAATTGAAGATGAAGCAATTGCTACCATTATAGAAGAGTACACTAGAGAGGCAGGAGTCAGAGAACTCAAGAGAAAATTGGCTGCCGTATGCAGAAAAACTACCGAAAAGATTGTTGTGGAAAATATTTCACGACCGTTTATTGTCAATAAGAATGTATTGTATGAAATTCTTGGAAACGACAAGACAAGCCAGAAGCTAGTTAAGGACAAAAACCCTGCAGGTGTTGTTACCGGCCTTGCGTGGACTTCCGTTGGAGGAGACGTGCTATTTATTGAATCGGTACTGATACCCGGTGAAGGACAACTGAAATTAACCGGACAGCTTGGGGACGTTATGAAAGAATCTGCCCAAATTGCCCTAAGTCTTATAAAATCCAGATTTGCATCCATTCTAAAAGATTCCGACTTTGATAAACAGGACATTCACATACACGTACCAGGAGGTGCAACACCCAAAGATGGACCGTCAGCCGGAGTAACGTTAGTTACCGCCATAGCATCTTTAGTAACCTCGATTCCTGTTGATTCAAAACTTGCAATGACCGGTGAAATATCACTTAGCGGAGAGGTATTGGCGGTTGGTGGAATTAAGGAGAAAGTGATTGCTGCACACCGCTGCGGTATTAAGAAAGTGCTTCTTCCAAAGGAAAATATGAAACATCTGGAGGACATTCCCGATGAAGTCAAAAATGAAATGACATTCAAAGCTATAGAACGTATTGAAGAGGTCATTGAAGAGGCATTGCACATCAAATTACCAGAACCCAACAAGTTAAATGTCGATTTGAAAAATATTCAAATTTAAGATTAACCTCCCAAATCTCCCTTTTTTTAAAATATGGAAATTAGACGAGCATCCCCCCATTGAAATATGAAAATTAAGGCAAGCATCCGACTGTGACAGTATATCGAATTGAATGTGGATATCATCCATGACGATAAATTGTAAGCTTAAAAAATCCATTACATCCTCCTATCGCTTAACGAAGAACTGTGCTTATCGATAAAAGAAATTCTTTAAATCCTTTTTATATGCTTTTGTACAAAGTTAATAATTATATACTATTCATAATAAACTATTACTAGACAGACCCAAGATAAAAAATAAGAAATAGGAGCTAAACCATGAATGCAGAAAAAATTAATTATTGGTTAAACATTTCAAATGAAATGTCAGACAGTGTTGAAAAGGCAATTAATGATTCACGCAAAGACCCTGAATTATCTTCGATAACTAAAATGGGTGCAGATGGTACTCCTACACACAAAATTGATGAATATGCAGAAAATGCCGCAATAAAAGTGCTTGAAAATACGGGAAAATCCCTGATATTGATAAGCGAAGAAATCGGAAAGATTAAAATAGGAAGCGACAAGGCAGAAGTATTGATAATATTGGATCCCTTGGATGGAACTACCAATGCAACCAGACAAATGCCCTGCTATGGAATATCCATTGCCATTGCAGACCTTGAAGATGTATATGATATAAATGATGTGACCCTTGAGAACATAGAAATAGGATACGTCAAAAACTTCCCTACGGGAGATGCATATCGTGCCGTGAAAAATCAGGGAGCCACCAAAAACGGTATCCCAATAAACTCGATATCAAATGTCAAAAGGGTACGTGACTCAACCTTATGTACCTACGTCTATCGGGCCAAATCCGAAAAGCTAAGCAACCTATGTTCATCCGTAAGAAGAATAAGAATTATGGGTTCCATCGCAATAGAGATGTGCTATGTTGCCGATGGAGTATATGATGCATACCTGGACATTGGCAAGATTGTCAGGATACTGGATATTGCGGCAAGTCAATTAATTATTCGGGAAAACAATGGAGTCATAACCGATTATGATGGAAATAAACTGTCCAGCAAATTGAAGTTGACTGAAAAAACATCAGTCATGGCAACCTGTACAAAAGAATTGCATGATGATATGATGGAATATTTACATTAGGAGACTTAGACTATGAAAATTGGAATTGTATCTCGTACAGACAGACAAGATGCACTTGAACTGATTCAAAGTATTGTAACTTACCTGGAGGAGTGTCATGTCAGCATAGAAATAGAAAAAAGGGTAACTGACGTATTGACAATATACAACGAATATTCAACAAACCTCAAAGACATGACCTCCGATATAGTATTATGTATCGGCGGGGATGGAACGGTATTGTATGCCCAGCATACCTTAAGTCCGAAGAAAATTCCGGTACTGGGCATCAACATGGGAACTGTTGGCTTTTTAACGGAAGTGGATCCTGAAGACATATTCGAATGCCTGGATAAACTATTGAGTTATGATTTCTTTATAGAAGAGAGAATGCAGCTGGATATAAATTGCGATAATGAATGGAAGACCGTTCTTAATGAACTGGTACTTATGACAAATCAACCGGCGAAGATGCTTGACTTAACGGTACGCGTCGACGACGAGATTGTTGATGAGATACATGCGGATGGACTTATCATATCCACGCCAAACGGTTCGACGGCATATGCCATGAGTGCCGGCGGACCAATTGTAGATCCGCGTGTGGATGCATCGCTAATAATCCCAATATGTCCATTTAAACTCAATTCAAGACCAATAATAGTTCCAAGCAGCAGTACGATAACAATCAAATTCAACAGGATTGACAAGAAAGCTCTTGCCGTTCTTGACGGCGTTACGGAAAAGGTATACAGCCATGATGATGAAATCAGAATCAGAAAATCAGAACATACCGCACATTTCGTAAGATTTACAAAGAAATTCTATGACAGCGTTAATAAAAAGCTAACCATAGTAGGATAAAAGTATTTCAAGTGTTTAATATGACAAAAAATATTTTAATTTGCGATGCGAATCATGGAGGTTTGACGCTGCTGGATGAATACTCACAATACACCTCCAACAACCTTTTTTTCTATGATATTTATAACAAACTAAGTGATGACGAGAAAGAATATTACTCGAACAGATACGACGTAACGTTTCTAGATAAAGAGGACATCGACGATAGCGAATATATAAATGAAAATTACACAACAATTGCGCCGGTACACATGAAGCCCGTAATAGACAAGGACTACACCCACCATGAATTTACGGAATATCTCGTCAATAAACATAGAAAAAGATACCTGTGGGACTTCAAGATCATACAAGTCACGGGAGTTAAAGCAAAGACAACAATCACCTCCATGATTAGGGATATATTGAACGATTACAATATTCTTCTTTTAAACAGCAATGAGCTCTCATATAATTCAAATAAGAAAAAAGTAATCCTGGATGATACTCTTAGCATTACCCCTGCCAGCATAATTACCGCATTGAATATCGCACAAAAAAACAATTTGCTGGATAAGATCGATTATTTTATAGCGGAAGTATCGTTAGGCGTTATTCCAAACGAATCGATTGGGGTACTGACCAATATACTTGAGGATTACCCCATTGCAGACAACACTCTTACGGCATCCGCTGCCAAAAAGGGAGTGTTTAGCTGCGATAAGACAATCTGTCTGAAAGAAAGCTATGACAAATACTATAATGACGTAAACAAAGATGTTATAAAAATATCATTACATGACAGAAAAAGCTTTTTATACGCCACGCGCCTTGACTTGAAAATCAACGACAGCTCATTTGGACTTAACTACAACAATCGGGAGTATGACATCAACTGCTTTGCACTGACCGACTTCTATGTTTTGAACATCCTGTTTGCAGTTGGTGTTGGATTATCGTGTGGCATGAGCATTGATGAAGCGAAAGAAAAGATAAATGATATCAAAAGTATTGACGGCAGAACATCCTATAAAAAAATTGGTGAAAAGATAGTGATAGAAGAGATAAATCCCGGACTAAACACTTCATCAATCAAAAAATCCATTGACAACATTAGAAAACTGGATAAAAACTTCAATATAATATTGGGTGGAGACTATGGAATAACCTGCGAAGAGATTGATGAGATTGAACTGGTAAATTATATCATGTCATTGGATAGGCAGATAACAGTTACCGGAGAATTGGGAAAAAACCTTAAAAAACAACTTCCAAAGGATAACATAACATATATTTATGATTTGAATGCCGCTATAGAAAACTGCATCAAAAACTCAAAATCAACAGTAACTGTAGTTATATATAGAAGCGAATACGCTAAGAAAATAAAACTTAATTTAGATACTGTCTCGGATTTTTAGGAAGAAACCTAAAAATCTGCCTATTTTTATAGTGTTAGAATGAAAACCTACTTTCTTCCGACTACTCCTTTTAAGAAAATTTTTTAATTCTGAAAAATATGAAAAAAACTTTATTAAATATATTGAATATATAATTATAAAGAGTAGAAAAATAATTAAATAATACATTACATATGATAAAAGCATAATTTTTTTATTTAAACAAAAGGATAATCTGTATAATCTTAATGGATATTTTTTAATAAAATAATATAATAGGGGGTATGCTTATTGATAGTTGGTACAAGAGGAAGTAAACTGGCAACTACTCAAACACAAACTGTTGTAGATGATTTGGAGAAGATTATTGGAGAAAAAATTGAAAGAAAAATTATTAAAACAACAGGAGATAAAATAAAAGATTCCCAATTGTATAATATTGATGCCAAGGGAATTTTTACAAAAGAATTGGATACTGCATTGATTGAAGGAGATATCGACTTTGCAGTACATAGTTTCAAAGATTTACCTAGCGAATTAAATGACCAATTAACAATAACTGCAATTCCTAAAAGAGAAGCTACGAACGAAGTTTTAATATCTAATTATTCATGGGACGAACTACCGGAAAATGCCACATTAGGAACCAGTAGTGTAAGACGTGAAGCATACTGTAAACTTCATGATAAAAAGGTAATAACCAAACCAATCCGAGGAAATATTGATACCCGTATTCGTAAAGTTGAAGAGGGAGAATATGATGCAACAATCATGGCTTTGGCCGGCATCAACAGATTAGGACTGCAGGAACACATAAAAGAAATCTTCGATGAAAGATATATTGTTCCTCCTGCAGGTCAAGGGGCATTGGCCGTGATGACCCATAAAGATTCCGAGTACAACGATGTGATAAGTAAACTGAATCATGACGACAGCAGATTGGAAGCCATGTGTGAAAAAACGATACTTGAAACGTTGGGCGTCGGATGTCAATGGCCGGTAGGTGTCAATTCTAAGGTAAAAAACGGTAAAATATCGATTTATTGTGAATTGCTAAGTCCTGAAGGCGAAATATTGGCAAAGATTGATGAAACGACATCAAAGGATAATGCAGTTGCCACCGCCCAATCCATCGGAGAAAAACTGAGAGATGATGCATTATGAAGAAAACAAATGTAGGGGTTATTGGAGTAGGAGCTATGGGTTATAACCACGTTAGAATATACTCCGAACTTGAAAATGCAAATTTACTTGCAATATCCGATATGGTTCGCGGAACTCTGGATAATGTATCAAAGGAATTCAACACGATTGGATATGTGGACTACGACAATATCCTTCAAATTGATGATATAGAAGCCGTAAATATCTGTGTTCCAACAGTATTTCACCATGACGTTGTAATGAGAGCCATTGAAGCGGGCAAAAATGTGCTGGTCGAAAAACCTGTAGCCAGCCACATTACAGAGGCAAAGGAAATGATAGATGCTGCTGAAGACGCCGGAGTTATACTTGCAACGGGGCATGTTGAAAGATTCAATCCTGCGGTTCGCGTAGCTAAAAAACTTCTTCAGGAAGGTGAAATTGGGGAAGTGGTTACGGCTAATGCCAAAAGGCTCGGTCCTTATCCTCCAAGAATCAGAGATGTTGGAGTTGCAACGGATTTGGCAATACATGACATTGATATTTTCAATTACCTGTTTGAAAGTAAGGCAGAAATGGTATTCGCCAACATGAGCAGCAATTTGAAAAACTGCGAATTTGAAGATCATGCAGAAATCATGACAAAATATGAGAATGGTGCTTTGAGCATACTCGAGACAAACTGGTTAACTCCATATAAGAAACGACAGCTTAACATTACCGGCGTTGACGGTATAATAAGCGTTGACTATGGAAGCCAAAGCGTAACCCTATACAAGGAAAACAATCATGTGGAAGAAGTGAAAGTTGAAAACAAGGAACCGCTGAAAGAGGAATTGCGTTCATTCGTTAATGCAGTGCAATCAAATAAAGAAGCGGAAGTAACGGGAACAGATGGATATGAAGCTTTGCGCATAGTTGAAGCTGCCATGAAATCATCAAAAGAAAAAAACTTAGTATATTTAGAATAAGAGGGATGAATATGAACTCACAATTAATTGAAAAGGCAACAGAATTAAGAAATAAAGGATTGACAACTGGTGAAATAGCTGATGAACTGAACATCTCCAAAGATACGACACAATGGTTAATTTTACAGATGAGTCAAGTTACAAAAAACAAACCAAAACAAAAACCGGATGACTTTGCAATCAACTGGAAAACCATAGGCTCAAGTTCCAACAGAATGCAATTTATATCTGCGGCTTTAGCTGATTTGGTCGATGAAGAAGTCGATACTGTTGTAGGAATAACCGTTAGTGGAGTTCCTTTTGCAACCATTATGGCAGATTATCTTGAAGCGGAATTGGCAGTATTCCATCCTACAAAACATATGAAAAATGAGTCATCCCAAGGGGCAATAAGTCACAACTTTGCCAACGTTAAAAATAAGAAAGTCGTTATAGTCGATGACGTTATAACCAGCGGCAGAACAGTTACTGATGCTATAAAGGTATGCAAATCCCAAGGTGCAACGCCTGTAGCGGTAACCGTACTCGTCGATAAAAAAGGAATCAACGATTTGGAAAATATTCCGATCAAATCACTGATTAAAATTAATAAAGTAGGATAATTACCCCCTTAAATCCTATTTTATATTCTTCTTGAATCGGATAATCCCCACCTATAATTTTATAATATTTAAAAACAATATTAGAACATCCAAATATCCAAATAAACAGATAAAATACTTTTTTAACTAAAAAAATAATTTAAAAAAAATAGAAGTATGACCCCATATCCATAGAATAAATAAGGACAATTTGACTCTTATTTTTTTGATATTGAATTTATTACTGTAAAAAGATATATACTTTAGATTACATAATTATATATTAATATAATATGTATGGTAACAAAGGAAAGTAATAACAAATTACTATGGTAGTAGAATAAGTTTAATCGTATAATTACATCATAAATGTTTAATGGGAGATATATAGTTTGAGTAAAGGAAATAATAAAAATAAAGGAAGTAACAACAACAATCAGCAACAAGGCGAAAATATTCGTGTAAGATCACCTCGCAAAGGTGAAATCCCAGGTATTGTAGAACAGATATTGGGACATGGAAAACTTAAGGTAAGATGCAACGACAAAAACATAAGATTATGTCGAATACCTGGAAAAATGAAAAAAAGAATTTGGATTCGTGAAGGCGACGTGGTTCTTGTCAAACCATGGGATTTCCAGAGCAATGAAAAAGCCGATGTAATATGGAGATACACTCGTACTGAAGCCAATTATCTTGAAAGAAGAGGATTTTTAAAGATATAACTGCAAAGTCACAGTATAACAGCCGATATGGATTAAAATATGAAATTATTTGAAAAACTAGAACCGGCATTCATATTTATGGCTGTTATACTGGGTTTATTATTTAACAACGTCGATACAATCAACCGGATAAGCCCCTATTTAATTACAATTTTTCTATCATTAATGTTATTTGCATTGTTTCTGGACATAGCTATTGAAGACATTGGACACAGTTTTTCAAATCTTAAATTCACCGGTACCAGTTTAATAATTAACTTCATCTGGACACCGTTATTCGGATATTTTCTGGCAAATATATTTTTAAATGGAAACATTGATTTGATAATAGGATTTTTCATGCTTATTTTGACGCCCTGTACTGATTGGTATCTTGTGTTTACAAAAATGGCAAATGGCGATTTATCCAGTAGTATTTCACTGCTTCCGATAAATCTTGCGTTGCAGTTAATACTGCTTCCTGGTTATCTGTTATTGTTTTTCTCCAGCAGCAACACGTTAGAGTTAAATAACTTGATATACGGCATGATAACATACATCGTCATACCATTTACATTAGCCCAGGTTGTGAAATATTTTTTAAGAAATAGAAAATACAAGGAAAAAATCATTTCATCGTTTACAGACAATCAACTGTTGTTTTTGTGCATAGCTATATTCGGATTATTCAATAGCGAAAGTTCCGTGTTAATAGAGAACATCGATAGTATAGGAGTACTTTTTATACCGCTTATATTATTTTTCATAACAAATACCGTGATAGATTACTATATCTCAAGAGGACTGAAATTTAGTTATGAGGAATATGCAAGTTTAACTTTTACAACTCTTGCCCGAAACAGCCCATTGGCATTAGCTGTAGCCATAAGTTCCTTTGCACACAACGAACTGATCGCAATCAGCCTAGTTATTGGACCATTAATAGAATTGCCCATATTATATGTTATTTCGAAAGTACTGTTAGTTATTAGAAAGAATTATTGGAGAGAGTGACGCAAATGAATAAACCTTACGATGATGCGGATAACCAAATGCGTAAACTTGAAGAAAGAAAACGTTTGAAAAGTGTTGAAGATAAACAAGTTTCAAGTGAAGTGTTTGATGATAGAACCCTGAAAGTATTGTATAAATTAGCCAATCAGGGATATATTCAAAGTTTAAACGGAGTTATAAGTACAGGTAAAGAGGCTAATGTATTTTTAGGAGTAGATGATGACAACAATAATGTTGCAGTTAAAATATACAGGATAGTTACACTTGATTTTAAGAAAATCAATGAATACATAGCCGGTGATCCTCGATTTAAGAGTCATGGAGGAAATAAAAGACAACTGATTACATCCTGGACTCAGAAGGAATTCAAAAATTTGAGTAGATTGTATAATATAAATGCCAGAGTCCCTGAACCGTATACTGCCAAGGAAAATGTGCTTATAATGGAATTCCTTGAACATAACCAAAATGATGCCAGTGCTGCCGTACCATTGCACAAGGCAAAATTGGATAATGCCGAAGAGGTCTTTGAAGAAATTATTGACTTTATGGACATCTGCTATAACCAAGCCAATCTCGTTCATGGAGACTTATCAAGATACAACATATTAATGAGTTACAATCACCCATATGTTATAGATTTATCCCAAGCTACACTAACAAGTCATCCTCTTAGTAGAACTTTACTGGAAAGGGATATTAACAATATCATATACGATGCCAAAAAGTTTAATGTGGACTTATCCTATGAATACGTTGAAAATAAAATTATAAAATAATTTAATAAAAAAAAATTACCCGTAATAATATTCAATGTTAAACCTAAACCTATTTATACTATCATATACATAAATTAGGGTAGAGTAAGATAAAGATAAAGTACTCTGATTATTTCTTTATTAAGAATCAAAATATGACATTGATATAAAATATAATAATATTCATAAAAGGAATATATAACCTGACAAATCAAAAATACAATTTTAATAAGAACTTATTATTTTAAGATTAAATCTGATTAAGAAAATAAACTACCCATAACGATAACATAAAATCTTAAATTATTTCTTATAGAACATAAACCCATTTATTTATTTAAGAAAGAATATAAACATCAAAATATTTAAGGAGTTTTTTATAATGGTTAATATAGAATATTTAAAAATACCAAAAGACAGAGTAGGCGTGACAATCGGAAAAAACGGTAAAATTAAGCATCAACTTGAAATCATCACGAAAACTGAACTCAAAATCGATAGTGAAACAGGTAACATTGCCATTAGTTCAACTGATGAAACGGAAGATCCACTTGCCATATGGAAAGCAAGATATATGATAAAGGCTATCGGCAGAGGATTCAACCCGGAGATTGCATTGAGACTTGATAATGAAGAATTAATCCTTGAAATTATAAATCTACAGGATTACGTAGGCAAAAGCAAAAAGGCTTTAGTCAGACAAAAAGGAAGAATTATCGGTAAAGGCGGAAGAACAAGACAGATTATGCATGACATGTTAGATGTTGAAATAAGCATTTACGGAAAGACCGTTTCATTAATAGGTAAAATCGAAAATGTTCAAATGGCTAAAGAAGCCATCAACATGATTCTTGAAGGTTCCAGACAGAAAAGCGTATATGCATATCTAGAGAAGATGCATGACAAACTTAAAAGGGAAGAATTTGATGAAATGATTCATGGCAAAGTTGATGAAAGACAATACTTAAGGGAAGATTTGGATACCGATGTAGATTATACCGATGCTGAAGAAGACTATAACCAGCAGTCACTAGACAATGAATATGATGACGAACCGGAAGAAATACTCTCAACCGAAGAAACCATAAAAGCCATTTTAAGAGAAACTGAAGAAGAAAACAGACAGAAAGAACTCGAACAGCAATAAGAAGAACCTGAAAAAACTTCTTAAATATCTTTTTTTCTCAATGATAATCCCCTTTGCATTAGCTAATTTTAGATGAATAATTGCTGCAATTAGTAAGATGTATCCGATACTTAAATAATTCAACACCACAACAAATCCAACACCACAACCAGACATACTATTCCATAAATATCCCCCTTCAGGAATTAATCGAAAAAAAATAGTGATATCCCCATATGAAAAATTTCATTATTTCACTCCAAATTTACACATAAGAACTAACTGACCCTCCTTAAAGATACTGCCTCTTAAAGACAAATCAGCATCATGACTTTAAAATATTTTTTTCAATATCATGATTACTTCTCAAGACCCCCCTAACTTATACTTTTTTTAGTAGCTAGGATATATGCAATGTTTTATATTATAGCATTTACATATAGTATAGTATATAAGAAAATTCACATTTTGATAATCACCCATGTATATATGCTTGAGAAAGAAATGTAATTTTTAATAAAAAATTAACGAAAAGATACTTGTGAATAAAAATAATTAATCGATTAAATAAGCATATCGGTTAATAACAAAATAACCAACAAGTAATACATGATTGATTTGAAAATAAAGAAACACATGGAGGAAAATAAATTGGAACGTGATACATCCGAATTATTCGAAGAATTTAAGGAATTAACAGCATCAGAATTTTTCAGAAGAAACAAACAGATGTTGGGATTTTCTGGAAAAATAAGATCCCTTACCATTGTATTCCACGAGCTTATTACAAACAGTCTTGACGCTTGCGAAGAAGTGGGGATACTGCCGGACATAACAATAGAACTTAAAAGATTAGGAAAAGACCATTATTTACTAACCCACGCAGACAACGGTCCGGGTATACCGGAAGAATTTATTACAAAGGTATACTGTCAAATGTTTGCAGGAAGTAAATTCAGGAACATCCAATCACGTGGACAACAGGGATTAGGTTGTAGCGGATGTGTACTGCTGTCACAAATGACTACAGGTCAGCCGGTAAAAATAAGGTCAAGATACAAGGACGGCAACCAACTTAAGGGTATTGAAATGACCGTGAAACTGGACGTTAAAAAGAATACCGGTATCATCCTGGATAGGCAGGAATTTGAGACAGACCGTACAGGTTCAGGAATTGAAATTGAGTTTAAAGATGTATCATACTCAATGAGTGAACAGGGAGCATACGAATACATACGACGTACCGTTATCGGTAATCCTCATGCAAAGATAGTCTTCAAAGATCCGACAGGACGAAAATACACCTTTGACAGGGCAACGGATAAAATACCTCCACTTCCTAAAGAAGTACTTCCTCATCCAAAAGGGGTAACAGCTGATGATATAATATACCTTTGTAAATCAACCAACAAAAAACGATTTAAAAACCTGCTCATGGACTCTTTAAGTCGTGTATCAGCATCCAAAATCAAAGAAATTGAAGAAGCTACAGGATTGGACTTGAACAAGAGACCTAAAAGCATCACATGGAAAGAAGCAGAAGCCGTCGTAAATCAGTTTGATCAAATGAAATTCATGGCCCCACCAACCAGCGGATTAAAGCCAATAGGTAACGAACAGATAGAAAAGGGTATCAATGAAATATTACTGCCCGAATTTTCAACGGCAATCACGAGAAAACCACAGGCATACCGTGGTGGAGTATCCTTCATTGTAGAAGCAGGTATCGCTTATGGTGGAAAAGCAGGACGTCTGGTAGGTCAACAAAGAAAAGCGGAAATAATGAGATTCGCCAACAGGGTACCGTTGACGTTTGACCAGGGTAGCTGTGCAATAACAGAAGCGTTGAAAAGTATTGACTGGAGAAGATACGGCGTAAGAAGCCTGGACGATGCACCGATATCAGTATTTGTAAACATCATATCGACAAACGTTCCATACTTATCCACAGGTAAACAAAGTGTAGCTCCTGAAGAAGAAATCGTACGTGAAATAAGACAGGCAACAATGAAAATAGCCAGAAAACTGGAAAAATACATAAGAACCAAGAAAGCCGCTAAAAACGAAGAAATGAGAGCTAAAATATTTGAAGACCTTGTGCCTGTCGTCATCAAACAGTCTGCCCTACTGGCCGAAAAGGACATACCTGAATACAACAAGATAATGGATGAAGTAACGCACAAAGCCAAGATTATGGACATGAAAAATCGTCTTAAACAACCGGAAATCGAGCCGATGCATATAAGAACAGAAGAACCTAAAATGAGAATTAAAACCGAGGAAGAAGAGGAATATTAAGGAGGGAAACTAACCATGATGCAACATAAGGAATATGCACTTAACAAACTTAAAGGTATGGGTGATGAAGTACTTGAAAAGATATTGGTAGAGGAAGTTCCAAGCATAAAAATACCATCAAGAGGAACAGGAAACATTATATACAACGAAGAAAAAAGATACTTTGAACTGGGTGACAGGAAAGGTACGCGTTCTCTGGGAAACGTGAAACAGATTAAGAAAATGGCTCAGATGATGTGTGTCGGAAACTTCTGCAAAGAATTGGTGAACATTCAGAAGACCGCTACAATGAGGGAGATGTACTACGTATCAGAAGGATGGGACGTCGGATTTGACAACCAGCAGGAATCAAACAACATCACTGAAGACATTGAAGTAACTCTTGGAGTGTCACGTGAAAACTTAGGACTCCTGCCTGAAGAAGACGGTGCGGCAGTTTATGGTGATATAACACTAAGAGATGACGACGTGGAATTTAACGCTCTTCCACGTCATCTACTGTTGGAGGAAAGGAGTAACCTGACTTTCCCATTCGAAGAGCGTTAAATTCCACGTCGTCAT
>MUZY01000196.1 GCA_003266065.1 Methanosphaera sp. rholeuAM130 | reverse complement strand
GTTTTACAAGACTTCTTTTTTGGTTATCAAAAATTCCTACTGCTTCAATACGTGCTTTTGCTGCACCGTGTTTACCAGGAGATGATGTTGAAATACTGGTAATTTTTGAAGCCTCTCCGCCTAATACTAAATATTTTCCTTGTTTTAAAGTTTTAATTTCAACTACTTTTGTTGCCATAAAAAATTCCCTCGAAATATATTTCTGTTTTTATGATTAATAATATCCTACATGTCCAATAAAACATGCTTACTTAAAAATTAAGTAAATGATGAAATAATCATAATCAAATAAAAAAATGTATAATTTATACAATTTAGATATGATATTATTTATGTTTAAAGTTGCATATATAGTTTATTTGGATTTAAAAAGCAAACGACAGATTACCCGTAGAAGTATCGAAATTCAAAAAAAATCAGCCATATCCCCTGCAATTAACATAAAACTATTAAAAACCATCAAATTAGCATATTTATGACTTACGGAATATTAAGATATACTTTAGAATAATTAGGGATAAGTTATTATCCTGATGAAGAAAAAAATAAAATGCTAAATAGTAGTTATGTGAAATATATTAATGGTATGAAAAGTGTAAAGATATAAAAAAAATGAATACTTTTTTACTGAATTAACATTATAAATAATTAACTTAAAAAAATAGGAGGTTATATCATGCAATTAAATATCAACAAGGAAAAAGTACAGCAAATGCAAAGTTCATGGTATTCATGGAGAAACAACGCCAATACAACAACCATGATTTTAGTATCGTTCTTATTTGCATGCTTTACCGGCCTTATGGCTCAAGTATCACTTGCAATACCTTGGAGTCCAGTATTGATTACGCTGCAAACCTTTGCAGTGCTGTTGGCGGGAGTATTGCTTGGAAGCAAATGGGGAGGATTTTCCATGATACTTTATACAATTCTAGGTATTGTGGGAATGCCATGGTTTACCAATATGAATCATGGATTAGCATTTATGTTCCAAGCCAGTGGAGGATATATCATAGGATTTATCTTTGCAGCCATTTTTATCGGTTATGTCTTTGATCACTACGCAAATGCAAGAAAAAGCATTGGCAGCGTTATCACCATGCTGGTTGCAAACTTTGTATGCATATATGTACCTGGATTAATTGGCTTATACTATACAATGCTAAACTCCGGACGAGCATTGACAATTCCTGAACTATTGTTTATGGGAGTGGTGCCGTTTGTAGTTGGAGACCTGTTTAAAATCGCAATCGCATCAGGGATATCAACTTCCATATTACCTAAAGAAGAATAGCCATATTCTTCAAACCCTTTTTTTTAGTGAAAAAATTTTTTCTTCATCATTACTTAAATATTTGATAAACGACAAAAATCAGCGGAAACAACACATTTATTACTTGAATCAGACAAAAAGTAACTTATGTCAGATTCAGATTATTTTAACTTTGAAAATAAAGAGTTGGATTTTCCATTTTACAATAACAACCCACACGTTTCAAAAATGGGATGGATTGTTTTAATTATTTCCATGTTCGTATCATTCTTAGTATTAGGTCTTAGCAGTAATGAGATAAAAGGAGGAATATTATTTTGTTCAATACTACTCATTGCAGTATTGCATTACCTTGACTGGGATTACAAGGCAATATTTCAAAGACCCAAAAAAAGTGAGATAAAACTTGCAGTCCTGCTGTTTGTCGGTTATATAGTATATGCCGTCATAGTAGGTTCAGTTCTGGACTTGTTATCCCTAAGCGGTAGTGGAGTGGTGAGTGAAAGTTCCGTGACCATTTATACATTAATATCCCTCTTTCCATCATTGATGGGTGAGGAACTCTTCAAGTTCATACCGTTCATGTTATTTATGAGGCTAATCTACAAATTCAGCAATAATCGTAAAGTGTCAATAACAATTTCGATGATTCTGGTAATGTTGTTTTTCGCATTGCTGCACCTGATGGACTTGCAATCATTAGTTTCCGTTATTGCAATACAAGGATTTGGTTCAATATTTGAGTTTTATGGATACATTAAAACCAAAAACCTGTGGATTCCATACATAACCCATTTATGTACCGATTTAATTCTTTTTAGCGTAATATTATTCGCATTATAATGTGTATTTGAAAACAATAGTTATAGGGTAAAACGGAAAAATAAGAAATATTAGCGGGATAAAATAAGATATAATGAAAAAATAGGTATTATAAGTTTAAAGAAGCGTTCAATTCTTCTTGTGTTTTTCTTATGTTACTATCTCTTGATGACCATGCATCGTCATATGCGTTTTTAAGCGTGTGCATATCCACACTTGTATATATTTGAGTTGTACTGAGATTACTGTGTCCGAGCAATTGCTGTATTGCCCTTATATCCACCCCATTTTTCAACAGATGTGTTGCAAAGGAGTGACGCAGCACGTGTGGCGTTACCTTTTTTGTTATTCCTGCCTTTTTGGCATAATCCTTGATCATCAGTTGGATATATCTGGAGCTTAGAGTATTTCCCTCTTGGCTTAGGAACAGATAATCATTATCCATATTCCTTTTATCAAGATATTCATGCATTAATCTTAGGGTAGCCTCATCAAATATTACAATCCTATCCTTTTCACCCTTTCCTCTAACACGTATAGTTCGTTCTTCTTCATCTATAGCCTGTATTTTTAGCTTCGTTAGTTCCGATACACGCAAACCCGTTGAATACAACAAGGTCAATATCAGTTTGTTTCTTAGGCGTGAAACATTTTGAGGGTTTGATTTTTCGGAATCATAATCCTCATCCCCTGCATGTATCAGATTGTATACTTCCTGTTCGTTTAATGACTTGGGAAGTGATTTTGTTCTTTTGGGTGCCTTGATTTCATCTGTTACTTCAATTTCAGAGAATTCGAAGAATTTCTTTATAACTACGGTTACCAGGTAAAGATAGTTTTGTGAGACATTTTTGTCTCTTTTAAGATATTGCAGATATTTCTTAAATGAACGTAAAATTGCCTTTTGACTATTGACTTTTTTCTGTTTTAACAGAAATTGATAAAAATTGTTAAGTATTGATTTGTATGTTCTTAATGTGTTTGATGAATAACTTTGAATATCCATCTCAAGGATATAATCTTCTATATTCTCTTCAAATTCAATTTCATCCAAATATTCTTGTGTCAAAGTTATTCGCTCCATTAAGCATGCTTTAAAAAAAATATGGGGAAATGATTCCCCATTTTATATAATCATGATTTTTTAGTTATTATTTTAATGGTTTCCGGTTTTTTAACTACTTCATTCATCTTTACTGCCACGAGACTTTCAATATTTTTTTCTTTGGCTAAATCTACTAGTCTTTGGCTTATGATTCCATCGAATATTACTGTTTTTATTGGATTGTCCGTGGATTTAATTTGATTATATATATTTTCGACTTTCACTTCATTTATTGTGTTGAAGTTTTCATCATATAATCTTCCAAGACCGGTACCAGATAGACTTTTGAGTATCTTCTGAGGAGTATTCTGATTATCTTGGGCTTCATCGAGCGGTTCTGCCTTATCGGCAGGTTCATCATCTACCCGTACTCTTGAACCAGCAGCATTTTCAACATCAACTTGCCCGGACGTATCACATGATTTGTTCAAAGTATTGTTTTGGGTTGTGGTGTCAGTGTATTCAACATATGTCTCATCATCATATTTAGCGTTGCTGTTTAAGTTCATTTCTTCTTTGAATTTATTATTTTCATCACTTATCTTTTTGTGTTCTGCCGTGATTGTAGTATTTTGGTTATTTGATGATTTGTTGTATTTATCAGTGCTTCTTGTGAAATTGTTCGGTTTATAATTGTAATTTGCCTGCGTTGTTATTTTTTCTACTGATGTTTTGTTTTTGAGTGCATAGAGTACTTGATCTTTATCCAAATATTCTACTTCCAAACCTCTTGGTGCTCTTGTTACATAGTCAATATCACCAATTTGCAGAAGTTCCTTTAGAATCAGATCCCCTCCACGATCACCATCCAAAAATGCGGTTACCGTTCTCTCTTTGGTTAGTTTTGCTACCGTTTTTGGAACGTTGACTCCCTCTACTGCTATGGTATTTTTAATACCATATTTGAGTAGATTTAACACGTCAGATCTTCCTTCCACTATCAGTATTGCATCGGAAGTTGGCGTGTTTGGTCCGGCAGGTAATCCTTCTTCACCATATTCAATTATTTCTGGTCGTCTGATGGATTCCTTTACTTCATCTATCATACGAGTACTTTCAGGAGTGAATTCTTCCATCATATTCTTATAGAGTTCTTTTGCACGTTCTACAATAGTTCTTCTTTTTACAGCCCGTACATCCTCTATTTTGGTTATGCGTAAGCTTGCTTCACAGGGTCCTACCCTGTTTATCGTTTCAAGAGATGCCGCAAGTATGGTCGTCTCTATCCTATCAAGACTTGAAGGTATAATTACTTCACCTTTTGTTCTTCCGGATTTGTTGGTCATGTCAACTTTTATCCTGCCTATACGGCCGGTTTTCTGCAGTTCCCTTAAATCAAGACTATCGCTCAATAACCCTTCCGTTTGACCGAAGATTGCTCCCACTACATCAGGTTTTTCAACAAAACCCTTTGCATTTATTTGTGAATGAATCAAATATTTCGTAGTTGTTATTTCATCCTTTACCATGTAATAATAATCTTCATCATCATGATATTTGGCATTTTTATGTGTCATCCTAATCGCCTTTTATATATTGATAAATTCAACATTAAGCGAAGAGATGAAAAATATTATTAATATCATAATTTAATGAAATGATGTTTAATACATCTTTAATTAACGTTATCATTAGTATAGTAAATTTAATATCCATATTGAGATATTTTATTTAGTTATGGGTTATTTAACCCAATATAAATAATATATAACATTACTTCGTTATACATTAATTATACACTTATACTTCTATAACTGATAGATAATATAATTAATTATTTTTAGATGAACATTATTAAAAATATTTTAAAAGTGTATGAGAACAGGAATTCCAAAATGCAAATAAATCAAAGCTTGGCAAAAAAATTTTTAAAAAGAAAGAAGATATTTATTATATAATAATATTATATATTAATATAATAATTAATATTTAAATCGGAGGATTTAACAGAATGCAGAATGCGTTAATAAGAGTAGTTTTAGATGTGCTTAAACCACACAGCCC
Source organism: Methanosphaera sp. rholeuAM130 (assembly GCA_003266065.1). Taxonomy (GTDB): domain Archaea; phylum Methanobacteriota; class Methanobacteria; order Methanobacteriales; family Methanobacteriaceae; genus Methanosphaera. Next base: position 8,432 of record MUZY01000196.1, on the reverse strand, counting down.
ATCACTTCCATCATTTGCACTTTATTTAAGTAACCTCGAAGGGGTTGATGGAGTAAACATCACTTTAATGGAAATCGATAAAGATACTGAGAATATAAAAATCACAATGGAAGGAACAGATCTCAAATATAATCAGATTAAAGAGGCTATTGAACATTACGGAGCATCCGTTCATAGTGTAGATGAAGTTGTTGCCGGCAGAAAATTGGTTGAAGAAGTAACAACACCACAAGATTAAACATAACCTTCCCCATTATTTTTTTAGGAACTGATAGTAATGTCAACAAATAAGATAACACCGAAAAACATTTTGAATCATGGAAAAAACAAGAATAAAATTACCTTGGATAATCTTCTTGAAAAGGCCACTACGGACAATGTTTCTGATGCCGTGAAAAAAGTATGTGGTAAAAATGGAGTTATTAAAGGAGTTAAACCTATTGATGAAAAATTTAAAATCGTGGGAAAAATCAGAACTGCACATACCAATTCCAGCGATTGGGGTACAGGAATCAAAGCAATATATGAATGTGAAAAAGATGAAATATTATTGATTGATTGTTCTGATGATGAAACCGCTATTTGGGGAGAGTTAGCATCCCAGGCAGCACAGGAATATGGTCTTCAAGCAACGGTCATCAATGGAGCTTCACGAGATACCGAAGGAATAAGAAATTTGGAATATCCGGTATTTTCTAAACTTACTATGCCGAATGCGGGTTATGCTTTGAACAATGGAGTTATTAATGAAAGATTAAACATCAACGGAAATATAATAGTTACTGGAGATTACCTTGTAGGTGATAGTGAAGGTGTTGTTGTCATTCCTAAAGAAAGAATTGATGAAATATTAGCTGAAGTGGCCAATATTAAAAAATTTGAAGAAAGTATAATGAGCCAAATGAGTGATGCAAATAATCACATGGATGAAATATTAAACATTAAATAATTAGATTATTTTTTCTTAATTTCCCTATCTTTTTTAAATAAATATTTTTCTCATCCAATATCCAATGTTATTATTTTACTTAGAACAGGTATATTTTTTGAATTATCCGGTGAGCATATCATTTTCATCCTATGCATTCATAATTGAAGAACTAATTCAGAAATAGTTAATAAAGATTCAAAAAAGAATATACTATGAAAAAAGTATATATATAAGAAATAAGTAAAATAATTTTAATATATAAAGTTATCCGAAAAGTATATATATAACTATTCACAGAGTAATAGTATAAATTATAGAAATATGATTATTAATTTGAAAAAGAAATTTAAACGATGATAATTAAAAAAAATAGGAAATAATGAGTTAACACTAAATTAAATATCATCAAGATATGAACTCCAAAAACAAAATATCAATATCCAATAAATTACAATTTTTTTAGTAATAAAAATTTCAATAATGAATCTATGACCCTTCAGTAAATTATATCAATTATACCATTTCCTAGATAGTTGAACGATTTAAAAAAAAAATTTTAAAAAAATATGACTAAAAAATACAATAAATTAAAGAAGATTGGTAGTATTAGCCATATTACAAGTACAAATAAACTAATAGTACCGTCGAATAAAACTCCACGAATCGGATTAATTGTTGTTAATAAAAACAACAAAGCCATAGGCAAAATAAATGATATAATAGGATCAACCAAAAAACCCTATATATCGATTAAAACCAGTCAGAAATTCAATAGAATAAACGTGGGAGAAACTGTATATTTACCACCAAATAATAAAAAAAGGAGGATGAGACTACGGCAGGCATACTAAGAAGAAAAAGAAGATATGGAAGACCACATAAAACTTCCAAAAGACTTAAGGATGACAAAAGGAAAGTAAAAAAAGAGACTGAAAAAAAAGAACAGGAAGAACAAAAGGAAACAATAGAACAACTTGAAGAAAAGGCTGAAGAAACCGAAACAAAAACTGAAGACGCCGAAGAAGAAGCTGAAGAAACTGAAGAAGAAAGTGAAGACAGTGATGAAGAAAACATAGAAGAAGTCGAAGACAAACCCGGTGAAGAAGACCCTGAAGAAGTTGAAGAAGAAACTGAAGAAGAANNCTGAAGAAGAAGCTGAAGACATCGAAGAGGAAATTGAAGACACTGAAGAAGAAACCGGTGAAGAAGAAAACGTAGAATATGATGAAACCGAAAAGAAAACAACAACCGAAAAGAAAGGTAAAAAACGTGGAAGACCTAAAAAAGAGAAAAACGAAGAAGAATCGGTTGATGTTGGTGAAGACATAGATGATGACAAACACAGAACCACGATTCTAGAAACGGAAGAAAAACCTAAAAAACGAGGCCCGGGAAGACCAAAAAAAGAGGAAACAGCACCTAAGAAAAAAGTAGGAAGGCCAAAGAAAAAGCCGGAAGACAAAGCTGAAGAAAAACCTAAAAAACGAGGACCGGGTAGGCCTAAAAAGAAAAAAGAAACAACAACCAAGAAAAAAGCTGGAAGACCAAAAAAGAAAAAAGAAAGTGAGGAAAAAACCGGCAAAAAAGGTAAAAGAAGCAATCCGAACCCATTACTTGAAATAATGGACAACTTCAAGGATGATAAAAAATCCGAAGAAAGCAACACAACAGAAGACATGAGCGACTTCATGACAACGCCAATGACGAGTACAGACCTCATGATGGATGAAGACTCAGACCTGGAACTAATGTCAAACTCCGATTTGGACGTTGAAGAAATCATCAAAATAGACAGTACTGACGCCGAAGAACTGGAAAGAGAACTGGAAAATGAAAGAGGAATCAGTGAAAAACAATTGATGAAAGAAGACGTTGCCGAAATGGAGAAAAAGGAAACCAAATGTCCTGAGTGTGGATCTACAAGACTGATAAATGACCATGAACGTGGAGAAGTTGTATGCGGTGCGTGTGGACTTGTCATAGATGATAACCTTGTAGATATGGGTCCTGAGTGGAGAGCCTTCGATCACGAACAGAGAGACAAACGTACAAGAGTAGGTGCTCCTATCACATACACCATACATGACAAAGGATTATCCACCATGATAGACTGGCGTAACAAAGACATCTATGGAAGGGATATACCAGCAAGAAACAGGGCACAATGGTACAGATTAAGAAAATGGCANNCGTAAAATAAGAATCAGTGGAGCTACAGAGCGAAACTTGGCGTTTGCACTGAGTGAATTGGATCGTGACTCATCAAGACTGGGTCTTCCAAGATCCGTACGTGAATCAGCATCAGTAGTATACAGGAATGCCGTTGAAAACAAACTTATCCGAGGAAGGAGTATTGAAGGAGTAGTGGCTGCATCACTATATGCCGCGTGCAGAAGATGTCAAGTGCCTAGAACACTTGATGAAATAGCCGAGGTATCACGCGTAAGCAAAAAAGAAGTAGGTAGAACATACAGATTCCTGACAAGAGAATTGCACATAAGACTTCCACCGACAAGTCCAATTGACTACGTTCCAAGATTTGCAAGTGAATTGAACCTGTCAGGAGTAGTTCAATCCAAAGCTATTGAAATAATCAATGAAGCTATGGAAAACGGATTGACAAGTGGTCGTGGACCAACAGGTGTAGCTGCAGCCGCACTCTACATTGCAAGCGTAATCTTAGGTGAAAGAAAAACACAGCGTGACGTTGCAGACATTGCGGGTGTAACGGAAGTAACCATAAGAAACAGATATAAAGAGTTAACCGAACAGTTAGATATGGGTGTAGCATTATAAATGCCCCCTAACATAACCTCCAATTATTATTTTTTGAAAAAATTATTAATGTATGAATAACTGTTTTTATCATTCAAGATAATCAACATCATCAAAAGTTTAAATTATCAACTAAATAACTCTGAAAAAAAGTATGAATACAAATTCACAAAAAAAATAGAATGCATATTCCTATTTAAGGAACATGAATGCGAAATAAATTATCACAAATATAGCTACAAGTGCCAATAGTATTTTTCTCTGTTTGGCTACCTGTTTTTGTTTTGTTTGAAATGCCTCTTGACATTGATCTGAACAGAATGATTCTGATAACGGTATAGGTTTACCGCATATTGCACAATGCCTATGAGCTTCTACTACCATATAATTTACCTCCTGAGATTTTTTATTCATTAATTATAAGAGTTCCGATTGGCTCGGATATGGCCTTTTTAACATTTTCCGGGTCATTACCATTAAGTATAACAGTTTTTATTTTAGATCTTTTAATGATTCCAATTGCTGTCTTATCAATGAATTCATATGTTCCTGCCTTGTTGTCATTGGTTGAAACGATTTCTAAAAGCTTATCCGGTGTTACCTGACTAAACATTTTAGCGTCATCGAATTTATTAGGATCCTTATCATATAATCCATCCACGCTGGTTGCATTTATGACCAAATCTGCGTCAACATATTCCGCCAGGATACAGCTTACAGCATCTGTACTGTGTGCCGGTTCGGTTCCGCCCATGATTACAATCTTTCCAGTGCAAGCATATTCAAGTGCTTCCTGGAAGTTTTCAGGAATTGCAGGATAGGATACATCCTTAAGAGCTAATTGTAATAATCTGGCATTTACACGCGTAACCTGTATACCTATCTCATCACATATTGATTCGGATACGCCCATATCCCTTACAACACTTATATAATCACGTGCAGGTCTTCCACCACCAACGACTATGAATATTTCATGATCTTCATCCAATTGCCTGATGATTTCTGCATATTCTTCAAATTTCTTACTGTCATATTCCTTAAGTAATATCGATCCGCCTATTGCTATTACAATTCGCATTAATTAAAACCCCATAAATTAATATTATATTATCATTAACTATTTATGTAAAAAAATATTGATATACTTATCTAATGATTTTCGGACTGGACTCTTTAAAAAATTGTGGGGGATGTAGTTTTTGGATAATACTTTCTTCGTTTTTTTGTTTCTTCCGTATCTTTCTTCATTTAACTGTGCACTTGCCAGTATTTTCTCGTTTGTCCTATAATTTCATTTATTTTGGACATTGCATTGGATAAAAAGATTTTCAATTCTGTTGCTTGGAGAAGCTTTATCGGAATTTAATATTCCTTTTCAAATAAAATCATTCATACTACCATCACTCATTTTTATCCCAAGAGTACATTAATGTGAATAATTCCATCACACAAGCGATTGTATTCATAACTCAAAAATTAATGAAATAATAAAAAGAGATATACATCTTACAGTAACAAAAAACAATATTCCTAGATACCATAATTAATAAAGAGTATAATACATTATTAAAACATATCTTTTCACAATAAAGTATATAATTATCATATCTCCAATCAATATAATTAAAGAGATAATCTGTGGAAAAAACACGAATAGTGAAAACATGATAATCATAACCTCCCCCATGACAAAGTGTGAAAAACAATCAATACTAATACTATGAAAAACAAACAAGTATATATACTATGTAAATTATGGATCGATTTTTTATGAATGTGTAACGAATTCTTTTTAATAAAAAAAATAACAATATACTCTAAACTCCAATCCATATAAGAATTATGAAAGATTACACATATTTGACACATTAATTATAATCATTAATATTATGTAATATTTTAAGGGATTTGATAATATGAGTGAAGTATCATCAAAGGAAATGTATGAAGTTAAAAAAACATTGAAAGAATTAGAAGATAAAAAAGGAAGAGGAACGGAACTGGTAAGCGTATACATACCACACGAAAAACAGGTCAGCGACGTAAGAAAGCAGATGGTTGATGAAATCGGGCAAAGCTCAAACATCAAAAGCAAACAGACAAGAAAAAACGTGCAATCGGCGATAGAAGTCATCATCCAAAGACTGAAGCTATTCCCACAGCCCCCGGAAAAAGGACTGGTAATGTTTGTAGGAATGATACCTAAAGGCGGACCGGGTACGGAGAAAATGGAAACCTATGTATTCGAACCACCGGAACCTGTACAGACTTACATCTATCACTGTGACAGCCAGTTTTTCCTGGATCCGTTGAAACAGATAATAGAATACAAGGAAGTATACGGAGTATTGGTACTTGATAGAAAAGAGGCAACGATTGCCACGCTCAGGGGAAAAAGGATAGACATCGTGAAAACATTGACCAGCGGTGTACCTGGAAAACACAAGGCGGGAGGTCAGTCACAGAGAAGATTTGACCGTGTCATTGAAGATGAGGCGCACAAGTTTTTAAAGCGTATCGGCCAGCACTCAAACGACACTTTCCTACCGATTGACGATGAACTTAAGGGAGTGTTAATCGGCGGTCCGGGACATACGAAAAATGACTTTGAAGAGGGAGACTACCTTGACTACAGGATAAAGGATAAAATCATCAACATTGTAGACACTTCCTATACCGGAGACTTCGGAATAAGAGAAGTAATCGACGAATCCACCGATGCACTGGAAGAAATGGACATCATGAGAGAAAAGAAACTTATGAAAAAATTCTTAGGTGGCCTCATATCGGAGAACGGACTTTCAACCTACGGTGAAAAAGAGGTTAGACAAAACCTGCAGATGGGAGCCGTCGAAACGCTGCTTTTATCGGAAAACCTGAAAACGAACAGGCAAACATACCAATGTCCCTCATGCGGTACTATCGATGTCATCACGACAAGACAGCATCAGGAAGCACCGGAGAAGCAGTGCCCAAAATGCAACGACAAGATGAACATAACAAAAACACAGGAAACAACAGAGGAATTCATCGAACTGGCAGAAGAAGTCGCTACAGATGTGGAGATTATTTCAATAGAAACTGAGGAAGGAACACAACTTGACAAAGCATTCGGTGGAATTGCCGGAATACTAAGATACAAAGTAAAATAACCCCCCACAACCTAATTTTTTTTAACCTGAGAGAGTGTGTGACAATTATGGGCATATAATATAATTGTTCTTAGACGCTATTTTTTTATTTTAATAAAGTTTCCTGTGTTTTTTGTATCATTGGTATTAGTTGTTTTAGATCGTTTGCATCTTGTGTTACATCTACTGCTATTATTAGTCCATTTTTGTTGTCTACCACTATTTGTTCGTTGTATCCTGTTTGCATTACTTGTTCTTTGTTGGGACTTTTTCGTGCCTCTGGATCTGTGTAGTTTACTGTGTTTTTACCACCATGTTCAAGTTCTTCGTTGCATTTTTCTAGTTTACGTACTTGTTTGTATGCTGTTTCGGGGTGTTCTATTTTCTTTATGCTTCGTGGTTTTTCATTAGTTTTTATGTGTATATTTCCAAATTCTTTTAAAGCTTCTTTAATCTGTTCCTTTTTATCATTATCGTTTTTAATGGTTTTATTTTGACGATTTTCTAAAGCTTTATTCTCTTCTTCATCGATTATGATTCCTTTATGAATGATATATAAAAGTTTTAAGACACCTTCATTGGTTAAATTATTGTACTTATTGGCATAATGCTTTGGTTTTACTTCCATCAATACTAATGCTGTCAAAATCAATTAAATCCTTGTTATACCCATAATTAATTGTTTCCAAGAAAAACTTTTTCAATCAAATCATTGTGTTCGCACTTAAAAGCTAAAATAGTACTGAAAACAGGAGTTTGAAAACCAGCCAAATACATAAATACAACATTTTCACGAACAATACGTTCCAACTTACGACTACTATGAATAGAATAAATAGTACCCAATATAATAATACGAACCAACATAGCAGCAGGATAAGCCTTCTAACCAGGAGTATCAACATATTGGAAATCAATTTCACTAAAATCAACACAATTCACAAGTTTCTCTATAAAAAACAAACATGATCCTCAGGAATCAAAGTTCTAATATCTGTAGGTAACAAAAATGTTTGACCAATAGTAAAAATAAAGAGATTTAAAGTAGTAAAAAATTATTCAATTTGGGAGAGTTGTCGCACACCCTCAAATAAATAAAAAAAAATTATCAATTATCAAATATAATCTTAAAAGATAATGAAGAAAAAATAAGTTGAAAAAATTTGATAAAAAAATAAAAAATTAATAAAAAATATGTATGTGAATATAAAAATTACGCCGAGAATGGGATTCGAACCCATGCGGGCAATTGCCCACCGGATCTCAAGTCCGGCGCGTTACCTGGCTTTGCTATCTCGGCAATTGAAAAAAATAACTAATACAAATCTATTACTATATATGATAGTAATGATTTATATAGTTTATGATTATGCTTTAAGTTCTATTTCGATACTTACATTATCCGGAACGTTAACTTTCATAACTTGTCTCATGGCTCTTTCATCAGCTTCAATTCCTATAAGACGTTTATGAATTCTTAACTCCCACTTTTCCCATGATGCTTTACCTTCACCATCAGGACTTTTCCTTGTTGGAACTACCAGTTTTTTAGTAGGAAGTGGAATAGGACCAGATAAGTCAACACCAGTTCT
>MUZY01000186.1:315-1198 GCA_003266065.1 Methanosphaera sp. rholeuAM130 | reverse complement strand
AATAATCCTTTGACGATATACGCTGCAATACCGCCTACAAATAAAGCCGCAATTCCATTCATGTCAATCACCACCGGTAGAATTGAATATTATCGCGAACTAAATAAATAATCGTGATAATTAAATAATGGTATGGTCAATAATGTATATAATTAAAGCAAAGCAACACATTTAATATGAAATGCTTTAAAGGGTTAGTAATATTATCAAAAATGAACTAAAAACAGGGATAAATTAAAACTGGAAATAGAATTAATAAAATAAAAAATAGATTTTCAATCGCTGTCCATTCGGAGTATGTTGATTAATTTGCCAAGAAAGCCCATTTCTTCAGATGTCTTAGGTCTTCTGGCAACATTTGATTTGATTCTTACATCATAACCGCAGTTTGGACATAATACTTTGTCTGATCCACAACCGCAATTGCATTCAAGTAATTCTTCCTTTGTTTCGTCAAATTCATGTCCACATAATCTGCAAACTGCCATGAAAAATTCTCCTTTTCAAATTTATATTTTGAATGTTGATTTTAATTTATTTAATATGCTTGAATCGTTTTTTGGTCTTAATTCTCTTGGTACTGGAATGTCAACTCCGCAATTGGGACATCTTACGAATTGTCCTCCGCATCCTCCAAACGCACAGTTGCATTCACACTTGGATGCTTCATTTAAGTCAAACTTGCATCCGCATAACATGCATTGCATTGAATTTCCTCCACATAATATTATTTTTTTGATTTTATTTTAACTTTTTTGGTATTGATTCCTATAATCATTATCGTTACCTCCCATTGCTTTGAAAAAAATGTAAGGGTAATGTGTATAGTTTAAATCTATACATACGGTGAATTAGGTCCCAATATCATTAATCCACCCTGATA
>MUZY01000186.1:0-197 GCA_003266065.1 Methanosphaera sp. rholeuAM130 | reverse complement strand
GTAGGCAATACCGTTTCCAATCCTGATTCACCTACACCGAATAACGTACCGAATGTACTAACTATGGTTTCTTTGGCAAGTAACCCCGTTATAAATGCAACTGCAGCCTGCCAGGAACCGAATCCTAACGGTGCAAATATCGGTGCAAATACACTGCCGATCATACCCAATATACTGTCAACTGATGCCTCATCCAC
>MUZY01000006.1 GCA_003266065.1 Methanosphaera sp. rholeuAM130 | reverse complement strand
CAAAGCAATTATTATCAACAACTATGAAGAGGAAAAAAGAAGTTAAAGGAGTTCATAATTAATTCTAACAGAACGTTCATCTGCAAATGCAAAATATATATTGATAATTATATTAGAGGCATAATCATCTAATTCTAAAAATCAATAAAAAAAATCAATTCTTATCTATTTACCACACAGCCATAAAAAAACCATTAATAAATTAAATCTAAGAATTTTTCTTCATTTATGGGTTCAGCTTTGATAAAAGGGTATGGTTCTAATTTATATCTGAATTCAAATAAATAATTATATTTTTTTCCTACGACATAATTATTTTTATTTTTAAAAAAATTGCCTAAAGGTGTCTTACTAACAAAATAATAATGTTTATTGATATTAATTAATGTTTCCATAGGCTCATTATATAAATTTTGTAAGGTAATTATAGTTTCTAACGGTTTGATTTTAAGAGATGTTATCTTTTTATCGGATAATCCTTTTTTGATTTTCCTAATCATTTTTACATGCTCTTCATTTTTAGGATCTTTTTCCATCTCGTTTAAATAGTTATTTAATCTATCTTTTGGAAAAAAATTTTCATCATATAAATCAATTTTTTTAAACTCAAAAAAATAAATATGCAACTTATCATTAATAGTCTTGTAGTAAATAGCATCAACACTAGCTAAATCAAGTTCTTCATGATCAATTTTTAAATCATCCCCAGATATCATTACAGTACTATCCTGAATAAATGTTGAGTTTTTCGATGACTTGGAAATTTCAGTAACTGATTGACCGTAATTTTCCTTTAAATGGTCTAAAAAATTTTTATAATCTAATTCATTAGGATTAATATGAATCACCCATTATAAATTCTTTTTTTGAAGATTTTCATACCTGACCTTATTAATTACCTCGTAAGGATTTCCAATATTATCATATATTCTATGTAACTTTTGGAGTGGTATTTCTTCGAAAACATATTTATTGTTATCATTTTTTTGTGTAAGATAGAATGATGTTTCATTTTCTAAATCATATTTTGATATGTATACTTCCATTGCCTCTATAAATAATGGACTATGCGAATTAATATATAATGTAACGTTTAGTTCTTTACTCATTTTAACTAACAAGTATGCAAACTTTACTTGCATCTCTTGATGTAAATTGATTTCCGGTTCATCTATAATTAGAAAACAATTTTGAGTCAATGTTTTAGTTGATAATAATAACTGTATTATTCCCATCTGTTTAAAACCTGAAGCAGTATTCTTCATTTCGATTTCAGTACCATTTTCAGGAATAAATAAGAACTTACCTTTTTCGGAATCATAAATGAATTCACCATTTAATAGATCTTTAATTTCATCACTGAATTCTATTTGTTTCCTATGATAAATTGAATCAGCAAGGTTATTTGAAGTATTTGTAACACTATTATATAAAAAGTTATAATGATAGGAATGATTGTTATTATATAAGTCCAGTACGGATGGAGAATCTATGTAAATCATTTGCCTATACGTTATACAATCAGAATAACCTTCAAAGTTAGAAGTAGCACTATTTTCCCTGAAATTTGTTGATAAATTAAATGTTTTCCCGTCATATTCTCCGTTAAATTCAACATGTGCATTGGAATAATTTTTCAATTGAAATAAATCATATTCCGTACTTAACAAGAAATTAACTACTTGATAATATTTTAATTCTCTATTTTTATATGATTTAATTACACTTCCAATATTTTCCAGATTATCCGTACATTGAGTGTTATTTTTTAACTTGGAATTTAAAATATATTCTTTTACGTCATCATATTTCTTTATAAAATAATCATAAGATGATTCATCATTATTCCAGTCATCCAGTAATGACTTGAATATAATGTAATTATGAAGATTGTTTTCATTTTCAATATTTCTACTCCAAAAATTTATGAAATCATCAAATAGCAATTTAACCTGATTATTTACTATATAATCCCCTTCCAATGTATTTGCAGAGATATAACAATATAATAATTTACTTAAAGTACTTTTACCAGAACCGTTAACTCCACCTATTACATTTATTTGATTTATGGTCATGTCAGCTTCTTCTATAGGGCCAAGATTAGTTACTTTAAGTGTTAAATTACTTTTCATACACAATATCCCCTAATAATTACATATACTTAATATAACAATATCTATTAATACTATTATATAAATATGATGTTCAATGTCAATTAAAACTTAGAATAAAGTTATATATAAAAAGAAAAGACTATTAATGACTAGAATCACAGAGAAATAATCAGAAATAGTTTTCATTCAATATATAAAGCCACGATAAAGTACTCATAACTAATTTTTTATCATTTATTTACTGATAATTTCCACTCATATTTTTATCATTTCTTAACATGACAGATGATTTTACCAAAGTTATTCCCATAATTTTACCAATTCTATTCCCATAAT
>MUZY01000053.1 GCA_003266065.1 Methanosphaera sp. rholeuAM130 | reverse complement strand
TGTTTTGTTGATGAAATTGTTTTGTAGATGAAATTGTTTTGTAGATGAAATTGTTTTATGATGAAATCGCATAATAACTGATATACGTTGACGATATGAATATTGAAATCCAAAAAGAGCAATTGGTTCTAAATCAGTTACGAATAAAGATTTTCTAAAAAAAATGTTTTGGGGGGTTTAGGTTATTCTTTGTTTTGTTTTTCATTTAGGATATGTTCTATCATGCCGTCTATGGTTGTGGTTACATCAATGTTCTCTATAACCGGAACATGATGTATTCTTGCTTCGCTGATTATGTAGTCGTGTGTTTTACGTATCGGCGTAAAATGTTTCAAGTATCTTTTGAGTGGTCTTCTAGCCCATAGTTGTCTACATCTTGAATAGAACCTGCCTTTATGTATTTCTTCATCGGATAACGAAAGGATGAACATGTGAACGTTGGGAGTGTCAAGCAATTCTTCGCTTATAAAACCGGGAACGATGTGTACTCCCTCTATTACAATACTTATACCTTCTTTTATTGCACGTTCGACTACACCGTTAACTCCTACGCTAACGGTTTCCACGTGATCCTTAAATCCGAGAAGCACTTTGTCAAATTCCGGAGGTGCTGGTGTTCTAAGTGACTCTGCAGCAGTATAACTTGACTCAAATAATGTTGGACATAACTCCTTTGACACAATTTTTCTCATTACTTCACGAATCATATCCGTACTTAGCATGTTTTTTATTCCAAGTTTGTTGGCCAATTCGAATGAGATTGAAGAAGTACCTATACCGCTTGCTCCTCCTATCAATATGATTAACGGATCTTCTGATCTTTTGATTTCTTTCCATATTGTGTATTTCTTACATAGGACGGGATCTTCATTTGCAAGTTTTGTTTTTACTATTTTAATCAAATCACTAATTGATATAACTTCTTTTCCTTCATTGGTAATTGATTCTTCTATTTCTGATGCTATAGCATATGCCTTGTCAGGTTCCAATTCTGCTCTTATAAGTGACTTTGATAGAATTCCCTTTGAAAACGGTTCTCGATATTTTTTTCCTCCAACTTCCCCTTCGACAAATAACATTAAAACACCACCTTTTATTCGGTTAACTATTTTTATATTATATTATATTATTATATTGTTTTTTGTTTAATTTATATGTTTATATTTTTTAATTACTTTTTTTGGATATGATGGATAATTGATAATAATTATGCTTAAAAATTGTTTAATAGCTTATAATTTTTTAAACGGATATTTCTTTCGGCATCACTTATTTCGATAATGCTTTTTTAGTAAATGATTCCTATTTGAAAATTATTATTTCTAGTGAAAAATCTAGGATGTAGGGTAATTATATAATTAAGTCTTTAAAAATGATAAAAAGTTTTTTAAAAAAAGTTAAGGATAGAATAAATCAACAATTCTATAATTGAGTTATTAATCTATCCTACCGGTTCAAACATATCTTTTCCGGCACCGCATAATGGACATTTCCAGTCATCAGGAATGTCTTCCCATGCAGTTCCAGGTTCTATACCGTTTGCAGGATCTCCTTTTTCCGGGTCATATGTCCATCCGCATAGCATACATTTATATTTCATGTTTATCACTCCATATTTTAATTATATAATATTTTAGATTTAAAGGTTAATATACCTTTAGAATTTAACATTTCACATATTTGAAAAAGTGTGTTGATGTGAAAATTCATTAAAGATGTAATGGATTAACGGATATTTTAAAAAAAGAATGCATGACTGCTTTTATATCAAAGTAAAAAAAGAAATAGTGGAAAAGAATTTATTCCAGTTCTACAAAGGTGTTGAATGACAACTCCTTATCCAGCATTACCTCATTTCCATCAACTAGGATTTTGTCCGGACCGTTGAGTGGTGTTGAGTTTATCAGGGTGATTTCAGATTCCAGGGTAATGTTCAAATCAAGTAATTCCTGCAGCGTTTCATTTGAACCTCTGATAAATTTGACCTTACCTTTTTGTTGCGGTCTCATATCACTTATCGATATAAGGTTTTCGATTCTGCGAGGTATTTCATCAATGTTTGATACTTTGGAACATTCAAAGCATGTGGATATGTTCAAGTCGCATACGGGTATGATGTTGTGATCGTCGGGACATTGATTCGGGTAGTCAAGTAATTGACATAGTTTTCTTTCAGCCTCATCAGATAATGAATGCTCCATGGCACATGCCTGTTCATGCAAATCCTCAATATTTATATTCAATGTTTCATATAGGAATGTTTCAAGAATGCGATGTTTTCTAACGATACTTCTTGCAATTTTATATCCTTTATCCGTAAGTGTAACTCCCTTGTACTGATAGTATGTCACATATCCTTCCTGTTCCAATTTTTTAAGCATTTGGGTAACGCTACCCGGAGCTATTCCCAAATCCTTGGAGATTTCAGTGGTTTTGGCGATGTTGTCCGTTAAACTTTTTTTATAGATTGTCTCCAGGTATTCCTCTACATTTTCACTAATTTCTTTTCCATGCATATGTCTTATCCCCTTTCGAGTATACTTATGTAATGTTTTTAAAAGCATCTCTATATAGTATTTAGTTATTTCAAATGTATTATAAATAATATTCTATAATTAATTTTTTGCATATATTTTAGTGATATCATTATTCATAATCGATATAAATCTCTTTTAACTCTCGTCTTAGGAGTTTCCAGCCATTTACTCTTGGCAGACTGTCTGTAGTAAATATTTTTCGCGGTATTTTATATCTGGCCAGTTTATTTGAAGCATATTCCAATAACGAATCAACATCTTCATCATCGTTCCATATGATGGCTGCAACGGGTATTTCTCCCCTGTGTTCATGCGGAAGACTGAAGACGGCTATCTCATTTACCGATGGATGTTCAATCAATACCTCTTCAACTTCGGTAGGATATATCTTCCAGCCAGACATGATAATCATGTCCTTTTTGCGGTCTGTAATGAATAATCGATTATCCTCATCAATATATCCTATGTCACCTGTCAAGAACCAGCCATCTTCCAGAAATGTTTTCCTGGTTGCTTCCTCTTTATTCCAATATCCCTTGGCAATGGAGGGACCTCTAAGCGCTATTTCACCCTGACAGTTCACGTCCATTTCTATCCCCGAATCATCCGTGTCAACAATCTTTACTTCACTAAAGCATACCGGATGACCTACACTTTCAAATCTGTCTGCAT
>MUZY01000069.1:3051-5600 GCA_003266065.1 Methanosphaera sp. rholeuAM130 | reverse complement strand
ATCCTGATGGAAAGAGAGTTTATGTTGAAGAATAAAGATAGGCTTCCCGAAGTTATGCTTTTTGCTGAACCCAATGGTAGTGGTAAAAAGATAAAGAAAAATAAAATAAATATTCCTATGTATATGGATTTAAATGAGGATTGAAAATTAATTTCTCATTTTAGTATTCTTATATACTTCTTTTGCCTCTTTAAATATTTCTTTTTCTTTTTTAGTACGGGGTCTACTAATATATTCTAAGAATGATTCTAATTCTTCTTCTGTTTCTATATCTGGTGTTGGTGCTATAGGTCTTGCCATTTTTTCACTTCCTTCTTCTGTAATACTTTTATATTTTGATGTTGATTTAACTATTGGTATTACTATTTATATATTCATGTAATAAATTGTTTGTAGTTATGGGAATTTGTTGATATGTTGAATATTTGAAAACCAATATTTTAAAAAATTAAAAGATTAAATATCTATGCTATGAGTATACCAAATGGATGTTTAATGGTGGAATGTATCTTTCTTGAAAAACTAATAAACAAATACATTCTGCAGTGTGTATCTGATTATCTGACATTTTACNNAATTATTATTTACGCATTCCTAAATAATTGTTAGGCTAAACTAAGATTATTTTTTTAGTCATGCTTAAAAACAGTTATGTATATATCTGATAATGCTATAATAATTAGTACTCAATTGTCTATTGATGATATGATTCTCATAGAAGGCTGGTGATTTTATGAAAAATTATCATGGTGAAGTAAAAAAAGTTTTAATGATAGGATTAACCTTGAATATTATAATGGCAACATTGAAAATAGCCGTTGGCTATTATTCGGGTATTTTGAGTGTAACCGCTGACGGATACGATTCATTCCTTGATGCGGTGGCAAATATCATAGCCATGCTGGCGGTGTACCTGTCGGCCAGACCGATGGATAAGAATCATCCATACGGATATGCCAAGATAGAAAACTTCGCATCATTGGTCGTGGGATTCTCATTACTTTTGGTTAGCTATGAAGTATTTACTCAGGCAATCGATAAGTTTCTGCATCCGCAGACAATAGAAGTCTCATCCGTCGCATTTGTCATAATCATTGCCACACTACTTGTCAACATTGGATTGTCTCGTTACGAGAAAATCAAGGGAGAAGAGCTTAAAAGCGACTTGCTCATTGCAGACAGCAGCCATACCAAAGGTGACGTATTGGTGACGAGCATCGTATTGACTGCATTGGTATTGATGTACTTTGATTTGTCCTTCATCGATCCGGTCATATCAATCATTATAACAGTCATCATACTCAAAACGGCCGTTGACATATTCAAGACGAACTTCAGGATACTGCTTGATGCAAATATGCTGGAGACTGAAAAAATCGAAGAGTTGATAAGCGGTGTCGAGGGGGTAGTCGACGTTCACAACATCAGAACAAGAGGTACAACATCATCAGTCTATGTGGATATGCATATCGCAGTGGATTCACGTTTATCAGTCAGGAAGGCTCATGACATATCCGACAGGTGCGAAAAAATAATACTGAATGCTATGGATGAGGTTAAGGAAGTGCTCATTCACATTGAAAGTGATGACCATTAAGGTAGAGCTATAATGCTCTCTTCTTGCTCTTTTTTTCATATGATTTAATCATCTCGTGATAAACATTTAACTATCCAAGCGATAAATATATGATTATAACGATTAGGAGTTGACTTGTTATGAGAGATATCTTGGACGATGAACTGTGTGAAAAATTATGCATTGCCGCCAAAGAAAAGGCTGACGAATTGAAGATTGACATCAGCTTTGCGGTATGTGATGAAAACGGATTTGCACTTCTTTTTAGAAGGTTTGGCAATTCGCCGGTAATAAGTACAAAACTGGTGCCGAATAAGGCATATACGTCTGCCGTAATGTTTATGCCAACACATAAACTTGCAATGTTGTGCCGTGATGGCGGACCGTTGATGGGTCTTCAGAATATGGATTCTAAAATCACGCTGGTATCGGGAGGTTATCCATTATTTAATGGTGAAAGATGCATCGGTGCTATAGCTGTCGGCGGTGGCAGATCCGGTGAAGATAATATAATAGCAGAACACGTTCTGTCAGTGTTTGAAGAATTAACCGAGGGATAGTCATAAGAATAATTTAAGTTCATTTGCTTTGACTTTTTTTCAGTATCTGTTTATCTATGACAAGTAGGATACTAATACTTACGGTGTTTATTCCCGGAAGCGATTGTTTACTTTTTTTCATGGGGTATTTTTATTTTTCCTATTTTTTTTAATTTTTCTGATGGATACAATGTCAATTTTGGTATTGTCTTATCATATTGTCAGTTTGGATTTTTCTGCATTTGGAAAAATTGTTGAAGTCATATACCCTTTTTTTTATTTGTTGAGCTAACAATGATGGATGTGCGATGAATTTTAGTTTTTTTGGCATATCTAAATCCATAGTAATTTTTAGGTAAGACTAATTCTATATTTTATCCGTAGTTATCTATGAAATCATATTTTTAAATTTAGGTATACTTAAATTCGTATTT
>MUZY01000069.1:560-3025 GCA_003266065.1 Methanosphaera sp. rholeuAM130 | reverse complement strand
TATATTAAGAATGTTATTATTTGCGTATTTGCTTTTGATAAAATGTGGTGTTAGCATGGATGATTATCACGGTGAGGTAAAAAAGGTTATAATGGTAGTGTTGATATTAAACATTATAATGGCAACGCTAAAGGTCAGCTATGGATTATATTCGGGAATATTAAGCATATCCGCCGACGGTTACGAATCGCTTCTTGACTCGATAGCCAATATAGTTGCATTTATAGCGGTATCATTATCCAGCAGACCTGAAGATAAGGGTCATCCGTATGGTTATGTTAAAATAGAGACATTTGCGTCCATTATAATAGGGATATCATTAATACTGGTCAGTTATGAGATAATAAATCAGGCATTTGATAAATTTTTACATCCTCAGATACTGGAAGTATCGACTATAGGCTTTGTCATAATGATAACTACATTACTCATCAACATAGCATTGTCACGTTATGAAAAGAAAAAAGGAAAAGAGCTTAAAAGCGATCTTTTGATAGCAGACAGTGACCATACAAAAAGTGACGTACTTGTAACCAGCATTGTTATTATAGGACTGATACTGGTGCGATTGAATCTATCTATAATAGATCCTATAGTATCCATAATCATAGCATTGGTAATTATCAAAACGGGTATAGACATTCTGAAAGATAACTTCAACATACTACTTGATGCCAATGTCATACCGACGGCAAATATATATAACATAGTATACAAGATTGACGGGGTGAAAAATGTTCACAACGTCAGGACAAGGGGTACAACATCAAACGTATATGTGGATATGCACCTGGTTGTAAATTCGGATTTGTCAATGAAGGAAGCATATTCCATATCAAGATGCTGTAAGGATACTCTTATCGACTCGTATGACGAGGTTAAGGATGTGCTGATTCACCTTGAAACTGAAGAGGGAATGGACGATATGGTGGATTTTGATTGATAATCCCATTTTATAATTTTTTTTGGTTTACACCTTCGGTTATCATTTTTTTTAATTTATATTGTTGATTATCTTTTTTTAAATCGTATACGGCTGATGTTTTATGTGGGGAATCTGCCAAAGTTGCCGTTGGTGGAATAACTTCAGGATATTCATAATCTTTTTTGGAATCATTCAAGTATTCGTTAAACATGAAAGATGTTGAATCTATTTTTTTAATCGCTAATTTTAAATTCTTTAAAAAACATAAATCTCATTAATAATAATCTATTAGATTTAAAAAGATTATTCTATATGCATTCATAAATAATCGATATAATAATAAGATTGTCAAGGTGGTTTTTATTAGTAATACAGAGCGTAATATTCTTGTTTCATATTTAAATGATTTTAAAGAATTAACAGGTGACGATAATGCGGATGAATTTTCCGATATAGTACTGTCATTATATGATAAAAAAAACAGTAGTGAAAATTCAGTAAATGCAATCAATAAAGCAAACGATGAGTTGGAATTATTCATTAAGGAGTACAAAAAAAATTTGAACATCAAGTTAAATAAAAATCAGAAATTGCTGGAAGAATATAATCAGCTGATGGATGACAACAGGCGATTAACCAGAATCAACAATTCCTTAAAAGAATCAAACAGACTCCTTGATGAAAAAATAAAAACGATAAGGGATGATAACGTAGATTATAAAGAAACAATACGCTCTCTAAAAAAGGATATAGATTATTATGAAAGAATACTCTCTAAACTGACGCTGATAATAAACTCCCTTGAAGATGATGGATACTCATTGAATGATTCATTAAATATCGATACAATAGAATCCAGTCCATATTACAGGTTAATTGATAATTCCAATCACTTTGACAGACAATACTATAATGCCATGTACTTGAATGATGAAAATGTGGATGAAATAACTCATTTTCTAAGAGTAGGTGCCAAATTGGATTATAATCCAAGTGAAGACTTCGACACTAAATGGTATAGAAAAACATACCTTGATAATGATGAAAATCTCAATCCGCTAGTTGAATACTTAAGTTATGGAAAAAAACACAATAATCTTCCGACAAGTTATTCAAATCCACCGGAATTGGTTATGGAGGATTCACAGGAATATCATCTGATTGATGAATCCGGATTATTCGATAGGACATTTTACGTGGAAGCATATGATGTGGACGAACGTCTTGACGCCTTGACTCATTATCTAACAGAAGGATATCTAGATAACAATAAAGTCTCTGAGGACTTTGATGTGGAATGGTATAATAAAACATATCCGTACTATGAAACCAATCCGTTGCTGGATTATATATTAAACAGCAATACCCATACAACAAAAAAAATCAAGACAGAATACTCCCAGTACGATATAAAAGACTCACAGCTATACACTATAATAAATGAAAATGATTTGCTGGATGTGTCATGGTATTTTACCCAATATAATTCGTATAATGACGATTTGATAGAGGATTATCTCTCAAACGCTTCAAATCACTA
>MUZY01000069.1:0-543 GCA_003266065.1 Methanosphaera sp. rholeuAM130 | reverse complement strand
GGATGACTATGACCTGGACTATGACTATTCAAATAAACCTGCATTGGACGTAAAAGACAGTGTGGAGTACAGAATCCTATCGGAAGACGACTTGTTCGATAAACAGTATTATCTTGAGGTATACGGGGACGTTAAAAAATCATTGATGGATCCCTTAACCCATTATATACTTTACGGAATAAGCGATGGACGAAATCCAAGTGAAGAATTTGATACGAACTTATACTACAGCCAGCACCCCGACATAAGACATAAGATAAATCCGCTGGTTGATTATATATACAACGGCAAAATCGACTTATGCAATGATGTGCCGGATGTGCCATTGCAGGATACGCAGGAATACAACATATTGGATGATGAGAGATACTTTGACGGGGACTATTACGCCAGAACATACGATATCGATTGTGACGACTTATTGGAAGAATACCTCATTAACGGATTCAATCAAAAAAGAAATCCGACGGATGACATTTGCATTACCTCTTTGGACGGTGTTGAGAGTATAAACGATTACATAAACTATCAGATATGTCCTGA
>MUZY01000230.1 GCA_003266065.1 Methanosphaera sp. rholeuAM130 | reverse complement strand
AAAATACTTTTGGCCAAGTCTCAACGAAATTTTTAGTAATCATATCCTCCTCTTTAATTTACAAAAAAATTTTGAAAAAAACAACACTCAACTAATTTTTAACGTCTGATAAAATTATAATAAAATATGCATAACTTGATATTATTAAAAAACAAAGTACCTATATAGAATATAATTAGAACAATCATATCAATAAATGATTAGGAGTTAAATTATGGATAAGAACACCAAACTTCTTGTGATAATCTCATTAGTAATAATATTAATGGGCATAGGTACGGCAAGTGCTAATGAGATAAATCCTATTGACGGCTCTACATCAATACAGGATACACCGACAACAGTACATGCCGACCCACAATACGCACAAGAAAACCTCAACGCGTCTACGGATACTAAGGAAGTATCAGACACGTCTCCAACAACTCTTTACAGAGAAGAAAAAAATATCAAAGAAGCTACTTATACTGTAGATTCCTCAAATATTGGAAGATATTTTGATTTGGAGGATGGGACAACTACAAAGAATGTTAAAGAAAACGATACGATAGTCCTATCCGGAGATTTTGAACGGATAGAATTCTACATAGACAAGGTTGGTCTGAAAGTCATTGGAAAGGATGCCACGATTAGAAATGGACGAATAATAGTATCCGACGAAGCCGGAAACAACACAGTATCCAATCTTACAATTTCAACAACGGGATATGAAAATGCAATACTCAACCTGGCAGAAAATTCGAACATCACAAACAATAAAGTAACTGTAAAAAATACGGATACGGTAACTGAAGGTATACGTAACGAAGCAAAATATGTTATAATTGCCAACAATACAGTGAATGTGGAAGGACCGTCAAAAAATATCAACTTTGACAGTGACGAACGCAAGAATATGGCATATACATTTGGAATAGTTAACATAGCCAACAATACACTTATTGAAAATAATACTGTCTATGCAAAAAAACACAAAGATGGTGCCAACGAGAATATGGGTACAATAGATGCAATAGAAGTGCAAGGTCAAGCAGATGATACGGTATCCAATGTCACAATAAACAAAAACATTGTAAAGGTAAGTGACGGCAGATTCGTATACGGCATCAACGTATTAAATTCAGTTGACCATATCCAAGTAACAAACAATGACGTGAAAGCCGAAAGCAGCAGGTACAGTAATGGAATACAGTTAGGTAACGATGCTACAAATTGTCTAATCCAAAACAATAAGGTGGATGTGAAGATTGTTAATGCGACGCAGGAAGAAGACTCCGTAAGCTTTGGTATAATTGCAACTAACACAGTAGCAATAGGAACTGAAAATATTACCATTAAAGGCAATGAAGTGAAACTAAACGCTTCAATAGGATATGCCTTTGAAGTATATGACGTTCATAACAGTACTGTAACAGGCAACACAATCAATGCCAGCGGAGAATTCATGATGGGCATAGGCATATCAGGATCTAAAAACATCAACGTTACAAAAAATGAGATGCAACTAAATGGAAACAGCACAAGAACAACTACTCTAGCCGAATATATTCCACCGGCTAATACAGGTATTCATCTGCAGGCAGAATCGGATAATGCAATAATAAGAGAAAATCATGTAAGGATAACCGACAAAAACAACAATGCCAAAGCAGTCAATGTGGAAGATTCAAATAATGTTAGCGTCTGTGATAATGATTTGGTAGCCGATAAGTTATACGGTAATGATGCAGTCATAAATACAGGTTCCAAGATGATTACGGTTAAAAACAACACGTCCCC
>MUZY01000010.1 GCA_003266065.1 Methanosphaera sp. rholeuAM130 | reverse complement strand
CCAGCCAGAGAGAATGCCCATCATGCGAATTCGTAAACGAAATTGATAATGAAGTTGGATTCGTAAATTATATTCCAGGAGCTGCTCAATTAGTACTCAAAGAAATATATCAACCAGGGTACACTTCTAATTTATATAATTCTATAAAAGAAAAGTATATTTTTGAAATATATTTGTTCACAACTGTTCCACCTGTACTGGAATATTTTGGTATTAATAATCCAATATCTCTACAAGCACTTTCTTCCATAATTATTGAGCATATACCAGTTACAGTATTTTTGGCTGTGCCTATTTATACATTTTATCACTGGGATAATATTTCTGCACAGGAACAGAAGAAAGATGAATTTGTAACAAGTAATAATATGAATTATTATTCTATTACTGATGGTTATTTATCTTTCAGCATGCATGAGTATGATGCATATAATAATATAACATATAACAATCCTAAGGAATTGGAAGATAACAATAAGGTTATTAGAATAAAAATAAGTCGTTGGGGAAATTTAGATTATTCAGATATGGTTGTCTATGATACTAATGGTAAAAGAAATTTAACAGAAGACGAATATACTTATTACAATGGAAGATATGATTCAATATATGATTATTATTTAGGTGGGATTTTATGATAACTATTGATTTTTATAAACAAAAGTTAAATAAATATTTGATTATAATAATAGGATATTCATTTTATTTTTTAACTATGTTATTTCCATTTTTTAATAATATTTTATTAAATAGTTATCCAAAAATATATCCAATAATTTTTATCAAGTGTTTTGGAATTATATTATGTTATTGGGGTTATTTTTTAATAATTTTTGGAATTATGTTAATTAAAGATATCTGTCATCGTATTAAAAACGAATCAACATATATGGCAAAGTTTCCATTTAAAAAAGAATTTACTATGATATTTATTTCATTATTTTCTTCATTTTTTTTTATTAATGAGACTGTGCAACAATTCTCATTTTTCACTTTTTTTTTAAATTGATTTCCTTGCTTTGTTTTTCTTATAGATAATTTTTAGTTTTTAATATTTTGTATAATTTTAGAATTCAAGTTTAATTGATTTTTTAATTATAATTAATCGGTATATTTATATATAATGTTGTATAAATATATTATATAGTAAAATATATTTTATAGGTTGTTTTTATATGGTTTTGAAAGATGATAAGATTGACCAAACATTTTTGTTGCCGTTGGATATTCGT
>MUZY01000198.1 GCA_003266065.1 Methanosphaera sp. rholeuAM130 | reverse complement strand
ACATAGGTATGGTTATCATATCAGGAAGTGCTAAACTTGCACACGTAAACCATGATTTGGCAACACCGGATGCAAAGTTCTTAGGCGTGACCGCATCGGACATTACAAACTACGACCTGCCTACCGACAAACTGAAAGATGTGGATGTAGCACGTTTGAAGGAATTATCGGCAGATCCACGTTATAGGGGAGAGTTCTGGCAGACTGAAATTAAGAAAATGCTTAAACTAGGCAAAAAAGCAGAACAGCAATCATTCTCCAAATATGGATTGGAGTATATTGTAGACGAGTACTTCCCTGCAAAGATTGGTGCAATTGAAGGCCAACCACTCGAATAGATAATGATTATTATCTTTTTCCGCTATTTTTTTTAAAGAGGGGATAACATTAATATAAATGAAATAATAAAAGTAAAAAGTATACTCATTGCAATAATAATCATTGTGATTTTTTCATTACTGAGTACTGATTCATCCACCATCATACCTTTCTTCCTATTTGTAGGTATATTGATGGGAATAATAGTGGGTAATGATAAAAAGATTGCTTTAACCAATTCATTTGTTGCATCACTTATAGGATCAATCATATCATTTATGATATCTACAGTCATAGTATATTATACCGAAAGTCCATTGTACGCTATAGCCGTGATTCAATCGGCGAAAATTCTGTTGATATTCTATGTTGTGATAACCATGATCGGTTCTGCAATAGGATACTATATAAGGGATGAAATTAAAAATAAAGGGTGATTATATGGACATAAACAATGTTACAAAGGGAAAGATTGTCCCTCTAGGGATAATTATAATAATAATAACATATCTAATAAGCGGAAGCTCATCCAGCATTACTCCATACATATTGTTTACTGGAATAATCATAGGATTAGTTAAAAATCAATCCGTGGCAGAATCAGCTGTAGCTGGAGGATTAGCCTCACTTATTGGTTCATTTATTGTAACAATATTAACACTGGGATTCACATATATGATTTACGGATCATTATACCTGCAGTATATGTTAAGCAGTTCACTATTGTATCTTGCAATATATACTCTAGTAGGAGTTATAGGTGGAATACTAGGTTATTATATCTCAAAGGAACTGGAGATATAAACCCCAATCTAATTTTTTTAAAAACAACATCATAGGAGAGTAAAATCTTGAACGTTAAGATTAAAGGTGCGTTGTTTTTTTTAGTAATATTTACATTGATACTGAGCTTATCCAGCGTAAATGCTACTTATGACAATTCACACAATAGTCTGAATGATACGGATAAGATAAATTTAAGTGAAAATACCATTATTGAAAAAACGGGACAAACATGCATTAGTGATAATGTGGAAAAAACGGGACAAGGATATGTCACCGACGATGTGGAAAAAACCTCTTTGGAAAAAAAAGACAAAACAGTCAAGACTGATTCAAAGATAAACACCAAAATAGAAATTGAAAATTTCTCGGCAAAAATTGGAGACAACATCCAACTGAAGGCAATCGTTAAAGATGAATACGAAAACAACGTAAATGGTGGAAAAGTATTGTTCAAGGTCAATAAGGAAAGCATAAAAGACAATAATCAGATAATTTATGCACAAGTAATTAACTCCAACGCAATACTCAACTATACTGTACCCAAATCATGGAACAAAACAATCAGCCTGGAAGCAGTTTATGCCGGAAGTAGCAAATATAACAGTTGCAGAAGTAATCCTTTAGTATTGAATGGGATGAAACTGGACACTGCTGTCACCATCACATCATATAACCTGGCAAGTAATGAAAATATTAGACTGACTGCAAAGGTGATTGACGAACGGGGAAATTTGGTCTCAGGTGGAAAGGCAATATTTAAAATTAATGGTGCAACACTCAAGTCCAATAGTACCGCCATAGAAGTACGCGTCAGAAACGGCAGTGCTGTTTTGAATTACACCACTCCCCTTTCATGGACCATTAACAACATTACACTGCAAGCAGTCTACAGCGGCAACGAAATCTTTGAAGGCTCACGAAGTAATCTATATAAAAGTACCGTGAAGGAATCCATCATCAACTCAAACAATCTTATAAAAACAACCAACGATATCGTTTACTTAAGCGTTAACGTTACGGATGAAAATGCCAATATAGTTAAATCGGGAAAAATAAGGTTATACCATAACAATAAGTTACTTGGAGAAAACTCTTTGATAAACGGTAAAAGAGAACTGTATATCGGTAAGATGAATGCCGGCAACTATGACTACAAACTGGAATTCATATCACCCGGCTATACCAAGACGACAATACCTGTAAGCGTAACCGTTAAAAAGGTAACTCCAACGGTAAACTTGCTTTTGGATATCCCTCAAGCTACACAGAAGGCCAACAGGTTGGAACTGCGTGCATACGTAACTATGAACAATACAAAATACTATAAAACAAACATCAATAGCGGTTATGTACTGTTTAAAATAGACAATAAAGAGATTAAAAAGGTAGGAGTTGTTAATTCAAAGGTATTATATAATTATACAATGCCAAATGATGATTCAACACATGTTATAGATGCATATTACATTTCAGGCATTTATGGAAATAACACAGATACAAAAATAATTCGAACAACAGATAAGAGCAAATTGACCAGTGCAAATACGGCCATTAAAGGAAATAAAGATCCGTTGAATAGCAGAATTGAAACCGTTAATGGAATGCCGAATATCACATTGATGACAAATTATGTATGGGCCGATGAAAATGCCACGTACACCCTGACCAGACAGCAATACCAGGAAGTTACTGTAAGAGACAGCTACACACTGTACCTGAATAACTACATGTCCAATTATGTTGCATTTAAAACCAAGGCGGAACCTAATGTGTATCACGTTATAAAACGTCAAAAGTGGAACGTTATTGAAAAGGCCATAAATTTGAATCTTGTATTGTCAAATGGTGGTGCATATCCTGAAGAGATAACTGCCAATCTCAAGGGAGTTGAATATACATATACTGAAGTCAGGGATATACAGAACACTTCATATACCTGCGGTCCAACATCACTGAGTACATGTTCACAGACCCTGAAAACTTATGTATCGGAATACCGTTCGGCGATAGATGCAGAATCAACCTATGCTGACGGTTCATCCACCAGCGGTTTGGCAAAGGCTGCCAGACTTCACAACATGACTGCAACGTTCTACTACAATACAACATTTGACAATGCATTGAATGAATTGGCCAAGGGTGGTTGTGCATTAATATTCCACACATGGAGTCATTTCGTCGCAATAATTGACATAAGCAAAGATAAAACAAAAGTGTTAGTGGCCAATCCATCGGGTACCTACAACGAGGGAAGCCATGGAATGCCTACAAATTGGCTAACCGTATCATATGTAAAAACTTGCTTTAACAATTATGACACGTCCGGGTTAATATTGAAATTGAATTACAATTTAACAAGTACAACTAAAAATCAGGTAAACAATATGTACAGTAACTTTGGAGTAAAGTACATACGATCAGATACTTCGGAAAGAATTCCAAACACCTGATGATTTCCCCCAATCTTCTTTTTTTAAAAAAAAATGGTAAAAATATATAGGATAACATTTAAATGTTATTCATCCATATCACATACATAGATTTTCAAATCTTCAACCGATGAGTCATCAAGGAATTTATTCAAATGATCCTTCCTTTTAAATGACTTTGTGCTTCTAATCACATGGTCTACAGTAATGTAACTGACTTTAAAGTATCTGTTGTCTTTTTCTTCGTAATCGCTGATTTTATTTTTTGTTATTANNCTTTTCTTTCATTTGAAAAATCTCCGTGTATATCTTGAGTATTTATTGGGTAGTCATTAGATTTGTCATTCCAAATTAAATATATAATTTTAGGTTTGTATCCCACCCTATAAAAAAGTTATTAAAAATAATGTATATATTTAATAAACAAAAAAATATCTGGAAAACCACATCACTTGAATCAATAGGAAGAAATGAGAAGTAAAAAAAGAACATCTCTTTTTTTCTTGTTCGGCTTTCAACAAAGATATTCGTTTCCATATCATT
>MUZY01000057.1 GCA_003266065.1 Methanosphaera sp. rholeuAM130 | reverse complement strand
CCTACGAGTACGAATGTTAGTAATAATAGTGCAAGTATTGATAATGTCTTTCTATTATTCTTTATCATTTTTGACACTCGAGTTTCAATAAATTGGCATGCCTATATCTTATAAAATTAACCATTAGAGAGATGTAATTATTTTCATAATACACTTGATTTTGAGGATGATTTCTAGCTTGAATTAGATATTTATTTATAATACTGAGTTATAACTACTGTAAATACATGAAATAATGTATTTATTTAATTGAACATCAATTCAAAAGTATTATTGAATATCAATCATTCAAAAGTAATAAACCATCAGTTGTTACTAGTAATTAATGTGCTAATGAATTAATTTTTATAGACATGATATTATATTTATAAATGATAACTAATAAATTTATCTAAATTCAAGTAATTTTTAGTTACTGCTTAATGAATGCATATGGGAGGATATCCCATTTTGGGATTGTAACTGTTCTTATAAATTATATCATAATCGTAATCACTTAATTTTAAAGTATTAATATATATCTGGTTTTAATATGTTTATTAGAGCTTTTTGATTTTTTTCAATATTTTTTCATAATTTCTATAAAAATATCATGTATTTGAGATAATAATTCATACATAAAGCATTTCATTTGAAAATGTAATCTTTATTCGTGTATTCAGTAGGTTTTTTCCACTTGGGATTATTGTGATTTTAAAAAAATTCGCCGTATACTATTCAACGATAATAAAAAGTGCTTGTCATTAATCGGATGATCTAAATTTTAGTCACATGGATTTTCTATGCCAGTTACTTTACGATTCAAAAGTTTTTTGAATCTATTATAATGTGCAAAGTAGCTAAAAATTATTTGATTATATTTAATCAATTTTAATACTTTGTTTGAACATATCCGAAGATAAGTATTTATTGCAATAATAAAAGTATTTAAAAGAAAACTATTTAATAAAATTATTACATAACTATATATATAACTAGTGATATTGGAGTAGTATTTATGAAATTTAGGAAAATTTTATTGCCGGTGGATGGAAGTCCTAATTCTGAACAAACGATTGATTATGCCTTAAAAATTGCAGGAAAAGAAAAAGTGGAATTAATCATATTGCACGTTTCAGATTCCAAAAGATTGACAAGTCTACCTGATCATTCATTTGAAAAGGATGAGGAAGTGGATGCTGAAGATGAAGGTAATAAAATTGTAGAAAGAGTAAAAAGATTAATAGAAGAAAAAGAAGCATATACCGATGATATTAAAATCACGACACTAAATGTAGGTGGACATCCATCTGAAACGATACTTAAGGTAGCCACCATCAAGGAAGCGGATGTTATTGTAATAGCTACCAGCGGTAAACACATGATAAACAGATTCCTTTTAGGTAGCGTTACCGAAAAAATTATCAGACAATCCAAAATACCTATACTTGTAGTTCCACCCCTTGAGGATTAATACATTTTAATCCTCTTTCTTTTGAATATATATTTTATCTTTTTTTTAATGAGTTAAGCTAATTTTTTGAATTTACGCGTTAAAGATAATCTCCTGAAAATATTGCCGATTTTAAAATGAGATATCCAATTTAAATATAAAAAAAATAGTTTTTTGAGGATTAGTCGTCACATATGAATGTGAGATAATCACTTTCAAGTGATGCATCAAAGAATGTGTCAATCAAGTCCAGTGAAACGTATTCACTGTTAATCAGGTGAATTTCGGTTTCAACGGATATGTCGGTCAAGCAATCATACAATGCATCAAGGTTTTTTCCGTAATAATCGGGAAAGTCAAATACTTTCTTCAGATAACTATGCGATTTTTTCTTAATCTTCTTTCCGTCCAGCGTTATGACATTCAATTTAAAGACCTCCCATTCAATTCTAAACTTCCCTAAATGTGTTATAGTGGTCATCCGTATAATATACCCTATAGTCATCGGTGGAGTACACTATTCTTTTTGCTCCACGTGTCGTACCGTTGGCATCTATATCGCATTCGATATATTTCTTCTCGCTGTGGGGGAGTATTCCCTGCCTGTTGGTAAAGACATCTCCGCCGATGCTTTTTCCAGGAGCGTAACTTTCAAGAGAACCGCCCTGCCACCCAAGGGATTGGGCTTCCTTTTTGGTAATGTAGTTATCTGGCAGCTTATGATACTTCTTAATGTATGCCGATACTTCTTCTACACTAACGTACTCTCCATCCTCTGTAACGTTAACATGAGTATCATTTGCAACGACCGTATCGTTTGATGAACCATCAAATAAATTAAATCCGAACAGTACACCAACCAATAACATTATCGCTACAAAGACGATGGATAATAACTGTTTATTCATATTTACCATCCTATTATTTCAATTGTTTAAGAGTAAAAAAATATGCCGATAGATTTATTTATGACGCTCCTCGTATTTGGTCAGTATGTCATAGATATTGACGAAGTACTTGTTGTTTTTAAGCAGCTTGTTTTTTCTTCTTTTTGTGATGCATGAGAATTCATCCTCATCCTCTCGCAGTGCTATGCTGATGCTGCAGTAGTCGTCGATATTTTCATCATTTAACGGTTGATTGTCATATACCAGTTGTGGCTTTTCAGTTAGCGTGACTACGGCACACAAATCAAGATCATATAATGATGAAATCGTATATGACTCGGATATTTCTGATAAGTCCACCTCATCAATGACCTTGTTTAAACTTGTATCCAACGATACCGTGTCGGTCATGAATGCTATCTCGCTGAATACGAGTTTATTGTCTATACGATATGCGAATTCCGTATCTATCAGTGCTTCTATGAATTTTCTGGTAGGATATTTGATAATTATCTGAAAACCTAGCCAGAATCCAGTCTCTATCATGTCATCTATTATCAGTGAGTAATCATAGTCTTCAGGCAGATAATGGCCATCCAAGAGCAATATGCTGTTTTCTTCAAATTCGTCTAAAAGACTGTAGCTGACATATCCGATTACTTTGCCCTCATATAATATTTCCTTTAGCAGGAAGAACGAGTCGTTATCATCCCTTAGCTTATCGGCATTCTTGATTGACTGATATAGGCTGGGGTAGTTTTCCTGAAGAAAATCATTTATTCCAATGGTATTTGGAATATTTTCCTCGTCTATTGCCAGATAAAATTTCTTGTTGTCCTCTGGATTTTCAAAGCTTTGATATCTATTATGCATATTTAATCTCCATGATAATATTTTAGTATGTCATTTAATTAATCTCTTTTGTATTTTTGAAATTTAAATAATGATTTTCCCATAAAAATCAACTTCGTTATACCAACCTATAACGAAGAAAAAATTAGAAAAAAATTTATTTGATTAATAAATTATGAGGTAGTGATTATATGAATCGTATATAAGTCAAATCATTTTAAGCAACTCATACCTTTTTTTCTTTAATCGATGCGAAGATGGTATATATTCAGTTAAATTTTTATTAACTTATAAGTATGAGTTTATTAGTAAAAAAATAAATGATGAAGAGTTAAATCAGACAAAACTAATTCCATATTTTTGCAATGGTTAACATTGCCACTGAACTTACTTTTTAAATAATTGATGCTGTGTAAAAAACTGTGATATTGTAGTTTCCCACTTTCATTATCTATTGTATAGTGTAGTTTACTCTTACCTATCCGTTAGCTACTTCTTGCGTAATAACGTTACACTCAGCGTCTTTCACAGTTTTACTGTTTATTTTAAAGACTATGTTTTCCATTGTTTATCGTATTGCTGATTCTTATTTCCCAGATTTCACAATTGTCTGTCTGATATTTCTTTCTATACTTTATTCGGTATAGAATTTACATATTATGCCATGTTGGAGGGTATGCCTATTATTTGCTATGTTAGTGTTGTTTTAAAAAGAGAATTAGTGGGGGTTAAGGGGGTTTAGTTTGTTACTTTAATTACTTTTGTAGTGTTACGCTGTGACTTATATGCTAAACGGTCCTGTGTTATGACTTCTATCGTGGTGTAGTTTTTGGCAGTTGGTACTGGCGTGTTCTTAAGGTTAAGTACCCCATCGGTTGTGTAATAATACATCACCTGTGTACCGTTTTTGAGTGTTACACCGTTAACCTTTATGATACACTTGTTTGGTCCTGCAACGGTATTGCCGAGGTAGTCCTTGATTGTTATCTTCATGGATAATGTGTGTGTCTTGTTGTTTATCGTTGCATTGGCTAGGTTGATTGTGATTGGGGATCTTTCCACCTGGAAGTGTGGATTGTTGGATATGATGTCCTCGTAGTTTTTATTGTAGAATCCCACCTGTATTGTATGATTTTTAGGTGTCATAGTCTGCGTGTCAATTACACATGAAATACCTACTGGTACCGTGTAATTTAATGTTGCAACACCATTTACTACTTTGACTTTGAGCATTTGGCCGTTTGTGTCCTTAACTGTTACGCCGTTTATTTTAAAGTATACGAATTCATCACTATAGGCGGCCAGGTTGGTTGATTTTTTGCCACCTGTTGTGTCGTATATCTTCGCCGTAATCGTTAATACCTGTCCCTGTTTGATTATCTTCTTGTTTGTAGTTACTTCTATTGTAGCGTTACGTTTGGATATGTTAATACTTGC
>MUZY01000272.1 GCA_003266065.1 Methanosphaera sp. rholeuAM130 | reverse complement strand
ATAAAAAAATAAAATCCGAGAATATACACTTATTCGAAAAATAACAATTTAAAAAAAGAAATTCAAAAAGAAGATATTGGTGTATCTGCAATATCCAAAACACCGGATTATCTTCCCGAAAATGCATTTAAAAATTTAATTCTACCCATTATGTCAATGATTACGTCCGATACTACCAATACTATAATCATGACCAGGAATATTTTTATAATGGTGAAATGGGTCATGTCTATCAGATGAAGTTTTTCGAATATGTTTATGACCAGTATATTCACCAGATAAATACCATAACTATCCTTACTAATTCTAACTACCAGATCGTTTATCTTTGGACTCAAATTGTCAAAATCGATGTTTTTTACCAATATGAACAGTCCAATTCCCTGAAGACATGCCCCCGGCGTGATATCACCTAATCTAATGAAAAACAATGATTGGGTATTCGTTAAAAGTGACAATGCTATTGTTCCAATAACGGTAATCAATGTACCTATTACAAACAAGGTGATTCCAAATGACTTGTTCTTCAACAGAGGGCTGTCCTTAACATCCAGATAATGACCCAATATGAAATATCCTATTGCACCGGTAAAGTATCGTAAATAATCAAGCAATAAGAACTTTCCACTGATAAATTCCAGTATGCTAAGAATTAACCATATCGTTAATACATACTCAATCTCTTTTAATGGAGCATTTTGTATCCATCGACTAAGAAGTGGTGATATCAAATATAATCCCAAAATCATATATACATACCAGAACTGGACAGAAACATTCATAGGATTAACAAAGGCATTGCCTATATATCCCAATAAATCTATAACATTCCAATTAGGACCTAACGCTCCTTTTACAAAGACTTTTACCAGAGCATATACTATCAACCAAAATATAAATGGTAACAATATCCTTTTCATACGTTTTGGAATAACTTCAATTGGCTGTTGCTTTCTTAGAAGTAAAAAACCTGACGCCATTATGAATAATATTATCGCAAAACGAAAAAGAGATGCTGAAAATACCGCTTCATACCATGTGAAAGTAAATAAAAACTCCGAATCAAGTAGGGAGGAAGAAGTGTGTATTCCAATAACTCCAAATATGGCAAGGAATTTAATCCAATCAATCCATAAAATTCTCTTATCTAACATGTATATCTTTATGTCATGAATAATATAAAAAGTTTTTTATAAAAATACGGCCATTATGGTGAAACATTAACCAAATACAATCTATTTGACACGGCAATATTAAAACTCTCCCATTTGAAAATAAATTTAATGAAAAAATACTATATGAATACCCAATACATCAACAAATAAGATTAAATGAAGAAAATCATGAAAACAGATTACGATACAGGAAATAATCTAAAATAAACACGAATTTATGATGTGTTGAATAATAGATAAAAAACCTGCCTTTTCAACACATTCATTGCAAAAAAAATTAAAAAGAAAA
>MUZY01000020.1 GCA_003266065.1 Methanosphaera sp. rholeuAM130 | reverse complement strand
AATATATTTCTTAAACTGACGGCATTGTATGGATGAGGATTCCTTGGTTTTTTTGATAACATTATTTTAGATTATGGATATCTTAAAACACCCGCTTAAATAATTGAGGTGAAAGTATGGTTCTCACCGTACTGATGACTTATGAGTCATATTAATGTTAATTCAGATAATTAAAGAATTACTTCTTTATATAAACTCCTGAACGAATAAATAATCTTCCATCACTAAACACCAATTAACCTTCTTTAAGAATCGGATATAACCACACTTTTTCTATATGACCAAAAATTTCGTCCATACCCCTATCCATTTACCTTATCTTTTTTTTAAGAAATAATTACAGAGCAATACTACACTGATTTTCAGTAAATCATTAATTAAAGAGAAGTCGAAACAGCAATAACATATTAAAAAAGGATATGAGTTATATAACCTTCCATTAGCATTTTATTTTTATTATGTGGAGTTTTCATCATTTAAAATCTTGTTAAATCATTACACTACTTCCTTTTCATCCATATACGTCTAAATCAGGGATATCTCTATTGTCAATGAACAATTTGAAAAATATTATTCCAGATTATATTTGAAACTAAATGAAGAGAATCTATGTTAATGGATTCTGATAATTCCTTCTACTTTATCAAAATCATCATCAAATGAAACGATTTCACTTATTTCTCTTTTTTTCATTACCCATATAGCTAAACAATCAGCTAAAGCTAATGTACCATCATATTTAAGTACACATTGCATTGCAGCATCAATTTCATTAAAAGTTGGATAATATATTTCAAAATTATCAATCAACGTATCATACAATAATTTGGCCTCTTTACCTTTTTTTCTACTTCCTATACTTGTAACTGCTTCAGATAACATTAACACCGGCATTATTTTTTTCTCGTTATCTACTCGGGATGCTAATTCTTTTGCTCTTTTATGATTTTTGTCTTTATCATTCATTAATGCTATCATATAATTACTATCAACTAGAATCATTTTTTTAAAATTCTCCTCGGGATGCTTTTTCACAAGATTCTACTGCATCTAACTTTTCATCACTTATTATCCCAATCAAATCCATCATTGACTTCTTTTTATGCGGGATTAATTCAATATTCATATCTTCATTAATTATCCATTCGATATTATCCACTTCACTAATGTTTAATTCACGACGAATAATATGGGGAATAGTTATTTTGTATCCTTTACTTATTTTTGTTATAACCATTTACATCACTTATTTATATTTAATTACTTATATTATATAATTCCAACTATTTAAAAATTCTTATTTAAAATAAATACTTTTAAACATTGATAACGAACTCTTTAAAAATATTCCAATATAAGAATAAGAGGGTACTTGAAAAATTAGTTTCAAACTGAGTACTTTTGACTCTTATTTTTATACATCACAACATATATCGTAGCTTTTTATAGTACAAAAAAATAAGTTAATACTTTAGAAAAATAGGGTCATTTTACCCAAATTATATAATCTATGAACAACAATTTTATGAATACTTTAGCCGTTTTGATGTTAATATATTCAATAATATTACAAATGGTATATGTTCTAAAATATATAAAACAAATAGGAAGCCAATAAAGACTTTTTTAACAGATGCAACACCCGTAGCGGTAGATATGAACACGATTAAAAAAAAATATAT
This sequence comes from Methanosphaera sp. rholeuAM130, assembly GCA_003266065.1. Lineage (GTDB taxonomy): Archaea > Methanobacteriota > Methanobacteria > Methanobacteriales > Methanobacteriaceae > Methanosphaera. Next base: position 102 of record MUZY01000020.1, on the reverse strand, counting down.
TTCTAAAGAAGAACAGCTAAGATGAACACACAGAATAGTACTAAAACAAAATACAAACATCCACAAAAACACACAATAGAGAGTGTGCGACAATTATTTAAC
>MUZY01000060.1 GCA_003266065.1 Methanosphaera sp. rholeuAM130 | reverse complement strand
ATCTTATCGTATTCGGCTACCGAAAACTTGTTCTTGTAGAGTATGTTCATGTTGTCCTGGTTGACAAGTTTTCTAAATTCTTTTTCTATTTTTTTGTCTTCCCTCATTATATACACATCGCAAGAATGGGTTAATCTATAGTATGTTACTCAAATTATATATAATTTAATAATTCATCATCTTTAAATCATGATGATTGGTCATAATGTTAATTTCGGCAAAAAAATATTGGATTGAATTATATTATTCAGGCGAGCATAAATTTAGACTTTGGAAAAAAGCTGAATTTGACTTTGGTATTGGCTGGTCAAATACAATGTATTTCTGCAATCGAAAAATATTCTGTTTATCATAATGTCATTTTTTGATAAGAAAATTGAATAAGTGACTAAAAATGGGGGATGTCATAATCGTAAGGGATATTGGGGGTAAAAGATGATGGTGGATGGGTTTTAAAACGGTCATGCCATCATTTCTTTTTTTCAAGTTCTTTTTCAAGATTTTCTATGACCTTTTCACGTTTTTGAACGGTTTTCACGTAGGCGTTTATCTTATCGTTCTTGTTGTCTATAGTCTTTTGGTACAACTCGAGCTTGTCATTTTTGTTTTTTATTATTTCATCGTATTCGTTGATTTGTCTGTTTTTTGCATCTATAGTTTCCTGGTATTTGTCCAGTTTTTTTTGCATATTCTGTAATTTCAACTTAAGTTCCTTAATCTCCCTGTTGTCCTCTTGGTCTTTGTTGTATTTTTCTTTTTCGTATCCCAGAATCCTGTTTTCTAAGCCGTCAATATATTTGCAAGTTTCGTATTTATCATCTGTTTCATATACATCACTTATTATATTTTCATGTATTTTACATAGTCTGCTGTAATTATAGGATAACTCTTCCATATTCTTTAAGATATTTGAAAATTCCTTAATATCATTGTGCGTATACCTGTTTTTCATATTTTCACAGAATGACACGTCAAAGATATCTTCACGTATCACCTCATCGACGTTATCATAATCCACTTTTGATGAAAATGATACTGCAATCTCCAGCAGATCATCATCAGATAGATTCGCATTGCACTCGACAATCCTGTCGAAGATGTTCTTCTGATGCCAGCTGTTTTTGGTATTGAATAGGTTGCGGCTGCGATTGTTAAGCCAGCCGTTTGCTATCTTTGATATGCATTGAGCCTTGCTTCTAATGGGTATGTGTGCAAGAGACAACGACTCCAGGTTAACCTTATTTAGGGGATTGCTGTTTTTGTCAATCAGGCTGTGGGAACCGGGATTGATTTCGATGTCATATTCTTCATATAGCTTTGATGGAATAATTATCTTTTCATGATCTTCAAGTGACGAATCCCTGATATATCTTAAATTCTTGAGGGAAAACTCATCGTATATCGGAAGATATGTCTTCCAGTAGTAGCTGTAATAGGTATCTTTAATGTTTTCAAGCTTTTCAAGCTCCTCTCTTGGAGTGGAATCTGTGCCTGCGGTGATGAATTCATCGGCATCCAGCGGTATTACCATATCCGCTTTATGTTCTCTGACTGCCAAATCCAGCAGGTAATTGATTTCAAGGCCAATGTCATGATGGCTGTCGAAGGGATTATCATATACGTAGAGTGCCGAATATTCATCTTTAAGCAGCTTCAATATATCCACGGTATCATCACTGCTGTTGTTGTTTAAAATTATCATGCCGTCCGTTATGTTCATATGATAGCGGATGAACGTCTCTATGATGTCCATCTCGTTTTTGATACGGCTAATCGAGTAAATCCTCATAACCTTCAATCCCCCAGTTTCTTCTTTATTTGATTTTTAAAATGTCCTTTATATCTAATTGTATATTTTGTTTTTAATATCTTATCTATTTTTTTTTAAAATTTATTAATGTAAAAGCATAAAGTATAATCATGGATGTATTGAAATATTTATGTCACAGAAGACCTGAGCGGTCATTTTTTTACAGGGGTCGTCAGTTTCCGGTATGCAGCAGGTGTACTGGGATAATAGTCGGTTCTGTATTTTTTATGGTGTACTCCTTTATCGTGCCGATTAATTACGGCTGGAACATGTTCTATTTATCAGTCATATTGCAGCTGCCCTATATAGTCGACGGATTTACCCAGTATTTGAATTGGCGCCAAAGCAACAATATCCTGCGATTTATAACAGGTTTTCTCGGTGGAATAGGTGTCGTACTGCTTGCCAGACTTGCAAGAGTAGCGGTTGAATATATGCTGATGAATATGTGGTGATAAGATTAGAAAAGTTGAAGTACACGCCAAAGAAGAAACGGATGAATTGTATTCGAAAGAGTACGTGATACTCGAGGAATGTATCATGGAATCAGATAAAATCTACTACAGCATCTCTAAAGTCAATGCACTGGGTGTCTATGACGTACTCATAATAGACAAGGAGGATAATCGTCTTGTGAATTTCGAGTCAAGAAGAAAACTGTCCAATTCCACGCTAAGATATTTTAATAATTATAAGGACGATGTCTATGAGGATAATCATGGAAATAGATTGAA
>MUZY01000068.1 GCA_003266065.1 Methanosphaera sp. rholeuAM130 | reverse complement strand
TGAGGCAAAGCCCATACTTTGACGATGACTACTACACGAATCACAATCCCAACATCACTCAGGGTTCTGATGCTATAGAATACTATTTGACACATGATGATGCATGGTGTTATCCAACAAGCAAGTACTTTGACCCAAAAAGTTATGTGGAATATAATCCGGACTTAAAAAACGTTGACATCGACCCGTTGATTCACTTTATAAAATATGGGATAAATGAGACAAGACGATACAGGCGACCGAAATTAACTGCCGATGATTTCAAGAAATATCCGCAGTTATATGAACTCTATGACGTAATCTATGAATCAAGCCTATTTGACGAAGCATATTACATGAAAAACAATCCAAGTCTTATGGATTCCGGTGAAGACTCAATAATACATTATCTAAGATGTGGAATAGACTTGGATTTGAATCCATCTGCCGCCTTTTCAACAAAAAGGTATTTGAAGTACAATCCCGACATTAAAAGAACAGGATTCAATCCGTTATACCATTACATCAAACGTGGAGTCAATGAAAATAGGTTCATATTTCTGCCGGAAGAGTATTATCCAAATAAGATAATGGAAAGATATGACTTTGCAACGTCCATTCAAATACTCGATAAGTTAAGGGAAAAAACCACTATAATACTTCCCGTAGCAGAGGATATTGCGGAATTCAGGATAACATTGCAGAGTGTCATCGAAAATACAGAAAAGCATTATGAATTAATCCTTATAAAAGAACACTCCGGTAATGCTACCGGTCAAACAGGCACATCAATCCAACCAGGTGACGTGTCCAAAGAGTTGGATGACGAATTGAAACGATTATCCCAAATAGAAAATATCACGGTAATGGATTCTGACAAGGACTATAACACGCTTTTAAGGGAGTGCATTGAAAAAACGAATAATGATGTGGTACTTCTTGATAGAAATGTGGTGCTTACACCACATTGGCTGGTAAAACTAACGGCCACTGCCTATAGCGATAAGCAGGTAGCTGCAGTATCTGCCATTACAAACAACAGCGATTTTCTAACAGAAGATAATAGGGATAAATTAAAATCCATTTTTGATACTAATTCCAATAACATCAAGAACTTAAATGACAAGTCAAGACAATTGCAGGAAAAACTCAATAACATATATGTCAAAAGGGAAAGAGCGGAAAAACACTGCGTTTATATTAAACATGATGCAATGGTTGGCGTGGACTCCTTCGATGTTGGCGATGACTATTTGGATGAGTTGTCAAAACGCTTGTATCAGAGAGGATTTGTAGCCCTTACGGATTCCTCAACCTTTGTATATGCCTGTGACGAATCCGAAAACGAATTCGATGCAAACAGGTATAACGAGGTTGACGTCGATATGGTAAATGATGCAGTAAGTACCATAATCTTTGACGCTAAAGGATATGAAAAGATACTGTGCTTTACACAAATGGAAGATAATGTGCCTATCATAGATGACGACATCAAACGCTTGTCTAATAAATATCAAACATACATATTGGCGATTGACGATGAAAGAATATACCTCTATAAGTATTTGAATGAAAGTTTCGCCCTGATAGACAATATAAAAACGGATTACTCATATGATACAGACTTCTTCTACAGGGTATATATCAACATACTAATCAACCTGAAAGTGGATTTGATATATACGAAGACATTTAAACGATTATTCCATCCGACGAATAGAAAATTCACGTCAATACTGGAGTTTAAGCATCACTTTGAAGTGGAAGAACTGCATGAGATGATTCGTTATGACAAGTCATTTGTCTTTAGAGTGGAAGAACTTTTGAAGACACATTACGAATATGAAGATTTGATTGAGAAGAAAATCAATGAGATAGACTTCAGCGATAAAAAGGTCGTGGTTTATACGGCCGTAACAGGCAGTTATGATGAACCCGTGATACCCGGCTATGTCAACGGGGACTTTGATTACATATGCTTTACCGATAATCCAAATCTTACATCAGAATTCTGGGATATACGATTAATGGAGGATTTGCCCCTTGACAATATCAGAAAGGTACGTTCATATAAGATACTTGCCCATAAATACCTGTCGGACTATGACTATTCGCTTTGGATAGACACGAACATAGAACTGACTGATAATATTGTCGACTATGTCCATAAATATTCAAAAAATAACAAATTGCTTTGCATTAGACATATTGAACGTGATTGTCTGTATCAGGAAGCAAAAGTATGCATTTCATCGGCCAAGGACACCGACATTGAAGTAATCAACGCTCAAATGGACAGATATAAACTGGAGGGATACCCGGAACATAATGGATTGATAAGCTCAGGGGTATTGTTCAGAAATCATAACGATTCCGAAGTTGTAGATTTAATGGAGGATTGGTTTGATGAACTGTTAAATGGAAGCTATCGCGATCAGTTAAGCTTTAACTATGTATGCTGGAAAAATAACTTCGCATATGACTGTGCCGATATATTCATCATCAAAAACTCATATATGCAGTTGCATGATCATATGTCCAAGGGATTTGTACTTAGAAATATCGACATGGAATATAATAGGGACTATGACTTGAAGTATACTGAAAGTGATGTGGATAATATTCTGGGTGGATTTAAAAAGATATCGATTGTCATGGCTGCAGATGATGTGGATGATGCTTTATGCAATTCCATCGAAAATGTGATTAAGTATACCTCTATTGACTATGAATTGCTTTTGGTAACGGATGATGCCGATGATTATGACAAGCTGAATGAATTGTATGGCATATATGATGAGGTGTCCGTGATTTATTCAACTTCATCCAATAAGATAAACAAGGTTAACCTTGCCGTAAATCATTCGGTCAATGATATATTGATATTGGATGAAAACACCTTGGTATCACCTAAATATGCACAAAAGCTAATGGTAAAGGCATATTCAGAGGACATGATTGCAAGTGTAAGTCCGATTACAAATAATGATTTGGACGATGGAAAAATGCCATATGATTTAACCGGTGAAAATCTTGTAGTCAACGCCAGATGTGTAGAGCAATCCGCCAGGGATAGTCTTATTATCAGTCCACTCGTCAACGGATGTGGCGTATTCATCAAAAGGGATGCAATATATTCTGCAGGATTCTTTGACGTGGAGTATGACCTCTGGGAGTATTCGCTTATCGATTACTCGTTAAGATTGCTTAAGAAGGGATGGCATAACGTAATAGCTCCATCGGTATATGTCCATAATGATGAAAATACTGCCGCTTTGCATGAATATCTGGACATATCCGATTTGGAGAATAATCTTGTTGATTTGGATGTTGATGGTAGTGCGTTGGATGATGCCGTTGACGTCGACAAATCTACCGCCAACCAATCCGACATTATCCGCCAATGCATGCATGATAAAAAGATACTCCTTACAAGATACTATGAATATACTGATTCGATAAATGAATTTGATAAGAACATCGAATTCAATAACATTAAACGACTAATAAGATATGGACTGAACGATAAAAAATCCAAGAAAAGAATACTTTACGTGTTGCATGATGGAATGGGGGGAACGCTTCATACAAATGTTGAACTCATGAAAAATATCAATCCGCACATGGAAACATACATGCTTGTAACGTCGACTACAAAGGTGGAACTATACAGGTACAATTCCAAAACAACAACGGATGATGCAAATCCGGACATGGAATTCAAAAATAACCTTGATTTGCTAAGAACGTGGAAGCTGAACTCACAATACACATTACTAAACACGTCAAACGATAGATTAAGGCAAATCTACTTCAACATACTGGTATACATGAATATAGACATAATCCACATAAGACACCTGATACTTTCAACCTTTGATTTGCCGAATTTGGCAAGAAAAATGAAAATACCGACAATCCTGTCGTTCCATGATTTATATTACATATGTCCATCGCATAACCTTATAGATGACAATAAAAACTACTGCGGAGGAACATGTCCGCCGTTATACGATAACAATACGCTGGGCGGTCAATGCAATATAATCGGAGAACTCAACATACCTCAGGCAAGAACGATAGTACACTGGTGGCGTGATGAGGTAAACAAGGTCTTTGAAGGAATACAGGCATTCATAACAACATCCAAATCCACGTATAATTTATACACGAGATTTTACCCTCAATTGGCAGACAGTGACTTCAGAATAATAGAACATGGAAGGGATCTGGAAACACCCGACTCTACACAATACGTAACGCCAATAAACAGCAAGGACAAGATAAAGATACTCTTCCCAGGACATATAGGATATATCAAGGGATATGAGCTAATCAAGAAAATAAAGGAACTGGATGTGGACGACAGGCTGGAATTCCATTATATGGGAAGTATCGGAGGACACACTGACTTGGAAGAAATAGGGCAATATCATGGACTCTACAAGAGAAGCGAATTTGCGGATATTGTACATGGGATAAAGCCGCACTTTATCGGAATATTCTCGATATGCCCGGAAACATATTGCCATACTCTAACAGAAGGATGGGCATCAGGTATACCTATATTGGCGGTAGACATAGGGGCAGTAGGAGAACGAATAAAAGAAAACGGTGGAGGATTCCTAATAAATAACGACCCACAGAAAGCCTATGATAAAATAATAAAGATATCATACAACAGACGATTATACATGAAAAAAGCAAAGAAAATACCAAAAATAACATTTAAATCGACAGAACAGATGGGTTATGATTATTTGGATGTATATAATGATTATTTAAATTATTAGGTGGTGTTAGTATTATAAAAAATGATAAAATTAACTTAATTAATTATTTAAATGATTTGAAGGATAGTCTAATGGAATCAGATATTGATTATGATGAAGAGGTATTCATTAATCTTGAAAACTTAATAAACGAATCAATAGACGATACCTCTAAAAACAATCAGAAAATCAATAGATTAAACGTAATCAATAAAAAACTCAATACGATTAGGGACAAGCTGAATGATAAAAATGACGACTTGGATAAGTCAATTGCACTCCTGGAAGGAGTATATAATGACTCATTAAATAAAAACCAAAGCCTAAACAGGAATTATCACGTGGAAAAATCATTAAACGATAATTTCAACAAGAATCTTGCCTCTACATATGATGCCAATAAAGTCGAAAAGGATACGTTCTATGATTTGACAGTTAAAAAACAATACCTGATGGAAGTATTAAGCAATCTGGATGTAATCAAGAATATAATAGAAAGCAACATCATCTGTGAAGACTCCTTCAACCTCGACAGTGACATCAGGCTAAGTCCTGCTTATAATTTGATAAAAAATTCCCGTCTTTTTGATGAAAAATACTACAATGAAAGATACCTGAAAGATGACGAATCATCAAGTGACCCGATAGCCCATTACCTGCTTGTAGGCTCAACGCTCGACTATAATCCATCCAAAGACTTCAACACCTGCTGGTACAAACAACGATATCTATTGGATAAAAACGTTAACCCACTATTGGATTATCTGTTAAGGGGTCAATCTGAAGGTAATCTGGCACTGCCTCCACATGAAGAATTGGGATTAAGCATAACAAACAGTCAGGAATATGTGCTGATAGACGAATCAGGATTCTTCGACAGAAAGTACTATAAGGACAAATATAACATAACCGGTGATGAAATAATTCATTATATGACAATAGGATATTTAAGGGACTTCAATCCATCAGAAGACTTTGACGGCAGTTATTATAATGAAAAATATCAATTGGGTAACGAAAATCCTCTCCTTCACTACATCCTAAACGCCGATGACAATCAGATTAACTCAAATAGGCTCTACAATAAAAACATGCTGCCCGATATGCAGGATAGCTATCCATACCTGTTTATCAGGGAATATGGCTTATTGGATCATGACGGATACAACAAACATCAGGATAAAGGATTTTACAAAGATGAAATTCAAAACTATGTTGAAGTGGGATATGCCAACAATTACTATCTGAATACGGATTTCAAGGCCGATGAATACGTATCGGCCCATAATATGTTTGATGATGCATTGGAAAATTACATCTATGACGTAGCATACGATGAGTACAAATACTCCAAGGACGACTATGATAAGGAGCTTACTTTTGATGTAACCGATAGCCTTGAATATAATCTGATAAACGAGGAAAACCTCTTTGATGAAGACTACTACAGACGGGAATATAAGATAGCAGGTGAAAATCTGCTGGAACACTACATATCGACGGGAGATAGTCTGGGATATAATCCATCCGAGACATTCGACACTACATCATATAAGAATAAACACTCACTGACAACGACCAATGCATTATACCATTATATACTGAACTTCAAACAGGAATTACTGCTTGACGATTCTTTGATTGATGATATGCGTGATTCACAGGAGTACAGGTTAATCGAAGAATCCGGATTATTCGACAGCAAATATTATATGGATACCTATGCGGATGACCTGGATGAATTCACGAATCCGATAATCCATTACATGAACAATCCCCTGAATAATCCGAACGGGAACTTTACGGCTGACGAGTCTATGCACAACAAGAATAATCCTGATGCAAATGCACTGGTGGAGTACATACTAAAATGCGATTATGATGCTACCGGGTTTGATAAAAGCAACAACACTTCACATGAAATCGATGAAAAATACATTGAAGACTATTCAATACTGTCCAATTCAAAGTACTTCGACTCCATATACTATATCGAACATAATCCGAACTTATCCGATGATGATGATGCAATAGACTACTACATTAAAAAGGGCCGATACGAGGATTATCCGACAAGCAAGTACTTCGACAAAAAAGAATATTATAGACTAAACTTGGACTTGAAAACATATGGTATAGATCCGGTCATACATTTCACGCAGAGTGGACACAAGGAAAAAAGGCCATTCAAACGGGCAAAACTGGAGCTGTCTGATTTTTCGGCATTTGACAGTCATCTGATGGACTACTACAACGTAATATATGAGTCAGACTACTTTGATGAATACTACTATACGGAAAATAACCCGGAAGTGGATGCACTGGACATTGATCCTATACTGCACTATCTTTTAACAGGAGCAGACAACGGAAAAAATCCATCACGGTACTTCTCGACAACAGAATATCTAAGGGTCTATGGGGATGTGAAAAATAGCGGCCTAAACCCCTTATATCACTACCTGAAAAACGGTATACATGAGGGTCGGCATTGCTTCATACCGAAAGAGAATTATGTCAAAGACTACGACTCAAAATATGATCTGTTGGATTCAAAGAAAATATTCGAATCATTGCATAAAAAGGTTTCAATAATAATACCTATATACAATGCATATGAAGAAACAAGAGCCTGCATTACCAGCGTATTGGAAAATACGAAGCTTGACTATGAATTGATTCTGATAAACGACAACAGCACTGACGAGCGTATAATGCAACTGTTGGATTTGTTGGAGAAGATACCGTTTGTCAAGGTAATCCACAACAGTAAAAATCAGGGATTCGTAAAGAATGTTAATATGGGCATGAAATCATCAGCCAATGATGTGGTGCTCTTGAACAGCGATACTATAGTGACGCCCAAATGGCTATCCAAGATAGTGATAAGTGCATACTCCAATGACAATATTGCAACGGTCACGCCTATAAGTAACTCTTCGGATCTGTCGATACCGCAGCTGGGATCGGATGATAATCAGGAAACCTTAAACATCATATCATATGGTGTGGATAAGCTTTCCTTAACCGATAACATGGTAAGTCCTACAGGAAACGGATTCTGTCTTTTCATCAAACGGGAAGCACTGGATTCGATAGGTTACTTTGACGAGACGTTCGGCATGGGCTACGGTGAAGAAACGGATTTTACTTCCAGAGCCAGAGAAAACGGTTGGATAAACATTAGAAATCCGTCGGTATTCGTATATCACAAAAGGCACGCATCATTCAAAAAGGAAAATACCGGAAAGCTCAAGGCCAAAAATAAACAAATAATACTCGAACGCTATCCTGACGTATTCGACAGGTGGGACAAGTTTGCCTCATCCATAGAAGTACAGGAATGTTTGGATAACATCAAGAATAACATTAAAGTTGATGCAGATAATCAGAGAGTCTTGTGTATAACTGAATTGATTGACGGCAAGGCAGATATTGATAACCTGATGCTTCTTAGATTGTCACGCAAATATGACACCTATGTAATGGCAGTTGGGGATAGTAGTCTACGCCTGTTCAAATATACGCCACAGATGAATCCGTTATTAAACCAGTGGGAATATGACTTTCTGGATGACAGCGACAGCTTCTTCAATTTGTACTTCAACATTCTCGTCAATCTGAAAATCGATCTTGTTTATCTGAAGAATGCACGCAGACTTTATCACTCATCAAACAGCGATGTATTGATATACAATAAGCTAATCAAATACCTTGAAATCGGACAGATAACCCAATCCACACATACGATAGATACGATACTGCCTGCCTGCGACAGGCTTCTTAACTCTATAGACTCATTGGACAATCTCATAAATAGGTACTCATCAAACATAGACTTCGAGGATAGGAAGGTGGTGGTATATACGGCGGTAACGGGAACATATGATGAACCATTAATACCGCAAGAAAAGGTCGATGGATTCGATTACATATGCTTTACGGACAATCCTTTCCTGAAATCGGACTTCTGGGATATAAGATTAATAGATGATGAAGGGTTAAACGCTGTGCAAACGGCACGTATGTACAAGATACTGGCACACAAATACCTATCGGAATATGATTATTCATTATGGATTGATACGAACATTGAAATAATAGGAGACATAACCGACTTCATAAACAAGTATTCCATTGAAAATAAGTTGCTTGCATTTAAGCATCCGCAGAGAGACTGCATATACGATGAAGCGGATGAATGCATCAGACTGGGTAAGGATTCAAGGGATAATATCATTCCACAGGTAAACAAGTATAAGGATGAAGGATATCCGCGACATAACGGGCTTATAAGTTCGGGCATACTCTTTAGAAATCATAATCATCCGGATGTAATAAAGCTGATGGAGGATTGGTTTGACCAGCTGTTAAGTGGAAGCTACCGTGACCAGCTGAGTTTCAACTACGTTTGCTGGAAAAATGACTTCGCCTATGACGCATCTGACAGCTATATATTCAAGAACGAATACTTCCAGATNNTGTGAAGCGTTCAATAAGAAAACGTCAATTGTAGTGCCAATCTACAATGCATATGAAGAAACAACCGAATGTATCCGCAGCGTAATTGAAAACACCACCATAGATTATGAATTGCTTTTGATTAATGACTGTTCAACCGACGAAAGAATATATGGCCTTTTGGAGTCATATGAAGAACATCCAAATATTACCGTCGTACACAATGAGGTTAATCAGGGATTTGTAAAAAACGTCAACAGGGCATTCATGATGACATCCAATGATGTGGTACTATTAAACAGCGATACGATTGTAACGCCCAAATGGCTTCAGAGACTGAAGTTCAAGGCATATACACATGACAGGATAGCAACCGTAACTGCTGTTTCAAACAATGCCGGAGCATTTTCAGTACCGCAGAGTGAAGAAAATGACATACCTGCACACTTTACGGTAAACGACATGGCAAATATCGTGGAGAAAGTATCGGATGACTCCGTAGTCCTGACGCCTACTGCAAATGGATTCTGCATGTACATTAAAAAAGAGGCAATACATGAAGTGGGATTCTTTGATGAAATATATGGAATGGGATACGGGGAAGAAAATGATTTCTGCATGAGACTTGTGCGTAAGGGATACAAGCACGTGATAGATCCATCAGTCTACATCTATCATAAAAGAAGCGTATCATTCAGCACAAAAAAGGATGAACTGATAAGAAAACACAGCAAAATATTGAGGATGAAATTTCCGGACTATAAAAGACGCGTCAATGAATTCCTATCATCAACAAACTTCAGGAAAATAAGAAACGATATAGATGATGCACTCAATTCGATGACTGCCGAGCAGAACNNTGGACAGGGACATGGATACCTATCTGATAGTAACCGGCAAAAGAGACATTGCACTGTACAAATACAACAGCCTTGGAAATAATGACATCCAACACAAGGACGGCGACAAGGAATTCGTCAAGTACCTGCAGCTATTGAGAAAATGGCCTAAGACATATACATACTCGGCCATGGATACATCCATAGACGAGCTTAGGATGATTTACTTTAACGTACTCGTAAACTTGAAGATAGATATTGTGCATGTGATGCATCTGATACACAGCAGCTTCGACTTGGTTGACTTGTCAAAAATGCTGGGAATACCTGTAGTATTGTCGTTCCATGACTTCTACTATATATGTCCGTCACACAACCTCCTGGACGACGATGGAAAATACTGTGCCGGCGTGTGCAGCCCGTATAATCCAAACTCTGAAAATCATGGACAATGCAGTCTGACTGCGGGATTGAACCTGCCGATACTCAAAAGCTATAAGGAAAAATGGCAGGAAGAAGTCAGGGGATTATTGGAGTTATGCGACGCATTCCAGGCACCTTCACAGTTTGTATGCGACATGTATGAAGAGGCCTATCCACAGCTACTAGATAAGGATTTGCGTTTTATAGAACATGGACGTGACTTGAAAATACCTGATGATATTGAAGTAACGCCTATGGCTGAAGATGAACCTGTAAGAATACTCTTTCCGGGACATATCGGACGAAGTAAGGGATATGAACTGATAAAGGAAATAAAGAAACAGGATACGGATGACAGGTTGGAATTCCATTATATGGGAAGCATCTATGGATCAGAAGACCTGGAGGACTATGGAACCTATCATGGATTTTATGACAGAAGCGACTTCGAAAAGATAGTTGAAAAGGTAAATCCACACTTTATCGGAATACTGTCCATATGGCCTGAAACGTACTGCCACACATTAACCGAAAGCTGGTCATGCGGAGTGCCGGTACTTACCATTGACATAGGAGCCTTAGGTGAACGCGTAAGAAAATATGGTGGTGGATTCTTCATAGATATGGATGCCAAAAAGGCATATCGGGATATACTTGATGTAATTTCTGATGAGGATGCATATAAACAAAAAGTTGATGAAATCTCTCGAATGAAAATAAAAACGACACGCGAGATGACCGATGAATACATGGAGATGTATGGGAAATATCTGAAGAATTAATCGGATAATCCCATATCTCCATTTTTTATAAACATAAGTAGTAAATATGACTTTTTTTTATATTTTTTTTAATTATATATGAAATTTAATATTTAATGTTTAAACATTAACTATTAATACTACATATAATATAGTATTAATTATGACAGTCAATAATACTACTATGTTAACTAATCAATGCCTCAAGTTAATGTTCATTTTATGAGGATATTACTTTTGGTGAATTTATTCGATTATTACAATAACCGATGAATTTAAGGAAAAAATGGGTGAAAGTCTAATCACTATGAGGAGGAAGCTGTTGATTTTTTTTGAGAATTTTTTTTAAGTTTGTTTTAGAATGGGAATACGTACTT
>MUZY01000064.1 GCA_003266065.1 Methanosphaera sp. rholeuAM130 | reverse complement strand
GGTTTAGAGTAACACGTGGATAACAATCATTATCACAAGTGCTACCGTCGGAATATTGGCTATCAAAACCAGCTGCTTGAAACCTTCATAATCCCGCACGTCCTTTTTGAGATAGAAACTTATCGTATCGGGGTTTAATATGATTATAGCAGTCACGATGAGTGAAATCAACGCCAGAATTACGTCAAGAATCATCACGGCACTTACCGGTGTATACAATGAATAAAATCCGACAGCCAAAACGACGGGAGTAATCAAAAGCATCAATATATTTGAATAGCTGATAGCTTCATAGTAAGTAACTTCATCCTCCCTGAAAATACTCTTGTCCATGTTGAGTTTGGACAATACTCTTATCAAGGTGTGTTTTCTTTCAACCTTAATGCCGCTTGCAAGCAGATTCGTTTTAAAGTAACATGCNNGCCGGATTCAGTAATTCATAGAGGTTAAACTTTGAAAACTTGCCCACACCCAAGAGCATCGGTGCGAGAAATATCAGGCTTGCACCCATCATTCCAAGACCCGTCTTGGTAATCGTGGATTTCAGGCTCTTTTGATTGTTATCCTGGTAGTAACTGTTCTGGTTGTAGGTATCGTTATTGGAAGTATCCGCTTGGGTATACGATTCGTCGTTATTTACGATTAGTTCATTCGGATTGAAGTTACCCTGCATGACGCTAAGGTTGTAGTTTTCATTATTTGTTTGCTTGGTATAGTTTTCTATGGTTGCCTGGTTTTGATTGTAATTTTGTGAATCTGTTATTTGATTATCGTTGGCTATTGATTGCATGGCCATTTGTCGATTGTTGTTTACCTTATTTTCATGGATTTCGATGGTATTGTACTGTGTTACTTCCTTAAGAATTTCAGAATCATCCTTTGATTTGATACTGTTTACATTACTGTCGTTCAGGTTAATGCTGGCATGACAGTTCCAGCATTCTTGTGTACCTTCAAGATTATCAAGTCCACACTTTGGACAACTTATCATTTAATCACCATTAAAGTTAATATTACTTTATTTATTGTTTTTATTTATTAACGCTTTTGATACGGTTATCCTTCTATTGATGGTGGATAGATTCATGTGTTGAAAGTCTTGAATTCTGGCGAAATTTAATAAAAAGAGCTGCTGGAAAAATGGTTATAAGATTATTATAAAAAAGTGATTAAAATGATGATACATTACTTTTATTCTTACTGTACTCTTTTTTTCATATTTTATCTCAAATGTATCGATCATTTTATTTTGTGATTTGTGAATAGTTAAGTGTGATTTTTTCTTCATTAAAAAAGTTAATAAAGAATTATTTTAAGTAATCTTTTTTGGATGCGTAGAAAGGTTTTGTTTCATAAAACCTTAAATAGAATAATCCAATTAACATAATGAATGCTAGACAAAGGTTTACAAATGCTTTACCAACTTTTTTGAATATTTCTTTAAGCATTTCGATGACCTCCATTGGGTAATATTATTTAATANNTACTATACCTATACCCCTATAGGTATAATACCTATTATGTCTGAAGTAGTATATATACTTTATCAATAATTTTTGATTAAATAATTCAATTTAATTGATAACACCGTTATATTTTATCGTCATTTCAATTCAAAAATTAAAAAGATATATAAAATCAGATCAAAGTAGATAAGATAATATCCATTCATCATATGAAAATGAAAGGTGTCTGATACAATTTCATCTATACTTTTATTCCGATTTCTCTTCAATTAATGTATCAGGCAACTTTACAATCTTTTGATTAAAATGATAAATGTTTATTATGTTTTAGCCGATAAAACGATTATAGTGAATTAATTTTCCTGTGGTGTGTAGAAAGGTTTTGTTTCATAAAAC
>MUZY01000273.1 GCA_003266065.1 Methanosphaera sp. rholeuAM130 | reverse complement strand
GAAACTTCGTTATATATAGATTGAACGAGAAAAAAAATAGTAATTAAAGAACAAATTAACCAACAATTCCTCAAATAAAATAGTTGATAATACTTATTTTTCAGTTATATTCTCCAAATATAATTACAATAAGACATCCTCTAAAAAATCGCTTAATTATACTTCAGATTTAATCTATTCTATTTTTGTACATATTTAAAGAAATTCAATATCCGAGGGTTATATTCATCCAAGGCATAAATTCTATTAATTCCCCTTATTTGATCAAAAGCCTCATTAAATGATACGATTACACGTATACCCCTCTTTTTCATAAATCCTAAAGTCAGAGAATCATCAAAGGACAAATCATTATCTGAAGTAAGGTATTCATATATGTCGTCATATGTATACCTTTGAGCATAGAATTGTATTCTTGTACATTTATCAATATAATAATGAATTTCTTTCTTAACACGTACATCTTCATTATCGCATAACATCATTACATTGCGAAATACATGAAAGGGAGTATAGAATGTATAATCCTTAGACAGCAAAGGAGTTATCAATTCTGCAACTTCATGATTTTCATCATCCGCCCGCAGTAATGCACGCCAATATGAATAGTCAAGCACGATCTTAAACATATTTAATCACCTTTTAATATACCTGAAATATCCATTAAATCTCCTTTTAAGTATTTTCTTAAATAAATTTCACCTTTTTTATTTACATACCACTCAATGAAGTCCTTCAGGTAGTTGAAGTTAATACTCTTTGAAATTTCAGCTGGAAAATGCATAATTTTCTTCAAACTAATTCTTCTATAGAGAATCATAAGATCACCATCAAAAAAGATTTGATTATGATAATCATCTATGTCCAAATCCTTCTCCTGTAAAAATTCTACTTTAACATAATCTTTATTTGAATTATAAATCCATTTAACGACATCATAATCCTTAACTTTAATTTCATTTCGTATTTTTACCGGTAATGTTGTTTTTTGATTATAATATACTTTTGCTATACATTTTATCATAATATCTAATCTCCAAGTAATACTTTTATAATTAATATCATATATATTTAAACATTATATAATTATATGAAATTATTAGTGAACAAAATATAAAAAAATTGCTGAGATTGATGAGAAAACTACATTATAGTTAAATATAAGTGTGACAAGCAATTTTCT
>MUZY01000257.1 GCA_003266065.1 Methanosphaera sp. rholeuAM130 | reverse complement strand
GGAACACATCCAATAATGGGATTCAAAGCTATGAAACTATGGAATCCACCATACCTACAGGTTGCATTAGATCTTGACAATGAAGAAAAAATGCGTAGCATAATAAGAGACTTACCAAAACGTGAAAGAGTACTTATTGAAGCTGGTACACCATTAGTCAAGAAATTCGGTGTAGAAATCATAAGTAAAATAAGAGAAGAAAGACCTGGAGCATTTATTATAGCTGATCTTAAAACATTAGATGTTGGAAGAGTAGAAGTAAAAATGGCTGCTGATGAAACGGCAGATGCCGTAGCTATTTCCGGTCTTGGAACTGATGAATCAATTGAAAATGCTATTCATGAATGTTCAAAACAGGGAATCTACTCCATCCTTGACATGATGAATGTAGAAGATATTCCTGGAAAGCTTGATCAGATTAAACTTAAACCAAACATAGTATTGTTACACAGAAATATAGACCTTGAAACAAGAGATGACGACCCAGAAGCACAATTAAAACAATGGGGTAACATCAAAGACATCAAAGCCAAACTAGGAGAAAAAGGACTTGCAGCTGTTGCTGGAGGTATCACCCCTGATAAAGTAAAAATTGCATTAGATGCCGGAGCTGACATTATCATTGCCGGAAGATACATTATAGGTTCCAGTGATGTAAGAAGAGCTGCAGATGACTTCTTAAGATATCTGCCACAAGACTCTGATACAATGAGAGTAGCTTTAGATGAAGATGAAAACTTAAATGACCTTAAAAAATAAGATTTCATCACCTTTAACCTCCCCTTTTAAAAAAAAAGACTATTTCTAAATTGGATTTTTTATATTATATTTAAGAAAAAAAGTATTTCTAAAGGAGATATTATTCTAATTTTAAAAAAAATGGTATTATATGGGAAAAGAGATTATTCTCCGGTAAAATGTGACTGTTTGTCCACAACATCACCATCTATTACAACACCCTCATTAAGCAGTAAAAATTTCTTATAATAGTTACTTCTCAATCCTGCATATCCTCCAACTTCCCATGTTGAAAGAACTGTTCTGTGACATGGAATAAGTATAGGAAATGGATTTGCTGACAATACATTTGCAACCGGCCTTGCACTTCTAGGTTTGTTAATCATTTGAGCCAAAATCTTATAAGTCGTAACATATCCATAGGGTATTTCAAATTGCTTCTCAAGAACACTTCTTTGAAAATCCGTTAGTGAAGACAAATCCATCTTATTAATATCAAAACTGACATCAGTTCCCTTGACGGCCTCCTTGATTCTGGAAATCAAATCTCTTATAGCATTATTAGGATGTGATTCAAACAAAACGCCCGTAAAAGAAATGTTACCGAGATTGCTTTTCTTTGTATTGTTATCTGGAAGTAGTATCTGCTTAATTATGTTATTAGAATCATCCCATACTATAGTTATTTCACCAATCAATGTGTTAGTAATTATATATTTAAGTGTACCCAAATTCATATCCCCTAATTTTAGTGTCTGCAATAGTGTTAGATATTAACATATTTTTTTAAGGAAGTATTTAAATATATAAAGTTTTAGGAATGCTTAAAAGTTGATTTTAAAATAATTAAATATATTAACTAATATAATCAATATTATAAGGTAGAAAAGATAGGAGATTAAATAAATGTTAGAAAAACTATTGTTAATTATAGTCCTGATAATTATTGTAATACTGGTTATAAAATTCTTATCAGAATATGGCAGTACTATTGCGAAGGTTATTCTTCATTTGGTATTCGGTTGGATACTTTTAGGAGTTGTCAATCTTTTACCGGGAATACATATTCCAATAAATCTGCTTAACATAATAATATCAGGTTTTGGAGGAGTCTTGGGAACATTACTCTTAGTGATTGTATATGTAATCCTTTAGGTAATGCCTAACCTCCCATAATTTTTTAAATTAGATTATTTAGCTTATAATACCTTTTTTAACTAATCACATCATTTAACTTATCTATAATATCCAAGGCCGTGTAATTATATCCTTTTTCTTCATATAACTTATCCCCTGCACATCCGATTATAAATGTTGAAATGTATGCTGCTTCAAATAAGGTCAGCTTTGTTGATAATGACGTTGCAAGACCTGCAAGTATATCACCAGTTCCTCCAACTGTCATTCCCTGATTTCCGGTATCATTAAGCTTATAGTCGTCCTTTGTTGAGATTATATCAGTTGGTCCCTTGAGTATTATCGTAGTATCATATCCTGCTGATAATTCCTGTAGCAGGAGGATTTTCTTATCAAATCTTGATGGCAATTTAATTGAAAATAGCTCTTCAAATTCATGTTGATGTGGTGTTACTATGCATTTTGATTCCTTGAGATTTTCTTTATCTATAACCTTAAGTGCATCTGCATCAATAATTATATTCTTGTCTATATCACATAGGATTTTATTGAATAGTTTAGCTGTTTTCTCTTCAACTCCAGAGCCTGAACCTATAAGTATTGAATCGACCTTTTGGCTTAGCATATAAATGTCATCATATGCCGATTCATCCAATATATCTCCGGCAGTACTTTTAACTATGAATTCNNACAATCAATACAGAACCGTTCTGTCCTTTATGTGAATCTTTTCCTGCCCGTGGTATTTTAAGCAGGTCCCCCCGGCCTGTATAAATTTCTGACACCTTCGGTATTCCTATATCCAATACCTCCACGTTACCTGTATAACTGTTTTGGGCTTTGATAATTCCCGTTTTTGGCTTGTGCAAGGTAAGTGTTGTATGGGCTATGACACATTTGTCTTCAACCTCACCGGTTAATGGATTTAAACCTGAAGGCACATCGACAGATATGACTGTTGCAGGTGAAAAATTTATAGTATCAATGGCCTTAGAAGTAGGCTGTCGTATCTTTCCCTTAACGCCAGTTCCCAGTATTGCATCGATGATTATATCAGAATTGTCCGGTTTGATTTGTGATGAATCTGTGATACTTTCTATTTTCAACTTTTCATCGGCCTTTGATACATTGACTATTGCATTCCAGTTAAGTAGGGAATCGGGATTTTTTATGTTTTCAGCTTTTGCAAGCAAGAATAAATGTACCCTGTAGTCATGGTTTAACAGGTGTCTTGCTATTACAAATCCATCCCCACCATTTCCACCGGTTCCTGAATATATGGATACCTTTTTCTTATCAGGATAATTATTGATTATATAATATGCTATTTGTGAACCTGCATTTTCCATCAGTACTATTGTAGGAATGTTATTATATGCCGTATTATTATCTACTGATTTCATATCCTGTGGCGTTAATTGACCTTTCATATTCTACCTCTTTAAATGGATTTTATATTTTCCAAGCTTTCCACCGAAATTACCTGCGGATATTTCCTGCACATCAGGTATGGTCTTTATGGCATTTATCGCAGATTGTGTTGCAAGGTTGATTCTTTCTTCATCCAATCCGTCAAATACTATTTCATATACTCCATTAGTATCCTTTGATAATTTTGAATCGGATATCTTATCTTTTAATGTTGGACAGTATCTTTCATTGGTTGTTGCATGCATAAAATCATATTTCTTAGATCCAACCTTTGAGCCTGAAGCGACGATTCCCCCCGGAAATGGTGTGATTACACCAGGAATTTCTCTGATTGCATTTACTGCTGCTTGTGCTGCAACCAGTGCTGTCTGTTGTGTCTTAGCAGTAATGTATAGATTTCCACCTGCAACTGCATCTGTTATGCCAATGTTTTCTTCTATTAGAAAGTCACCTGACATTACCGGTATTTTATATAATGTTCTGTCATATCGTTCAATTTTTTCCTGATATCCATCTGCAAAGAAGGATAGTTTAAATCCTAGATTTGATTGAATCTGACTTTCAGGCAATAAATTATATACTGCTGTTGTAGCAGCTGTTAATACGCATTGACCTATCCTTTCAAGCAACTGTTGCTCTAGTTTTTTTGTCGTGTTCTGACATATTATAATAGAATATCCTGGCCTTCCGTCAGGTGTCTTTGATGATTCCACATATCCATCAATCCCTGCTTCTGCTGGACATCCTATAAATGATGTTGCAAATCCTGTTGCTTCAACTGCTGCAGTATATGCCAATTCTCTTGTTGCAGCTGTAATTAATAAATATGATGCTTTTGTTTCAAAAGCTTCTGCATAAGTATCGTCTATTTTAATTGAATTCATAAAAATAATCCCCTCCATAAAAAAAATATGAAAAAAAAGTTTATATGCTAAGTGTCCTCTTTCATGTTAATTGCATCAAATACTCCTGTTCCAAAGAATGGTATTAGAATTACGCCTATTACTAAAACCATCCATAATGAAATCATACGCTCGACAAGTGTTGCAGCAGTACTCACTGATGAGGTTATACCAGCCATTGAGTATAATAAAATCATCACACCATCAATAGAACCTAATCCTCCAGGTAAAGCTGGTATTATTCCAATAAGAGTAGATACTAGAAATACTGATGCCACCATACCCAGTGATACATGCACACCAAATGCCAAGAATACCACATATACCCTTAACAGTTCTAAAAACCATACGACAAATGATATTATGGTTGCAATAACCAGCAATTTACGGTCATGCATCAATAACTTTAGATTTGACTGAAAACCTACCAATGTAGTTCGTGCCTTATCCTCATACCTTGTAAGATCCTTTGAGGTAAATCGTTTAATAAGTCTGAATATCCATTCTATCGCCTTCATTCCTACTGTTTCATTAATACAAATATATAATATGAAGGCCAATAGTATAACAAATAATACCAATGCCACGACTAAAACTGAAAATAATGCAAAACCCAAGTGTAGTGTAAACATCAGATAGGATATGGCAAAGATTGCAAGAACCATGAATGGAAATGTGTCAAATATCTTATCACTCATAACCGTTGCAAATGTTCTTCTAAAGCTTTCATTTGAACTTCTACTAAGTAAATATGCCCTTACCGGTTCTCCACCACTACGTCCACTTGGTGTTAAGTCATTTACTGCAAGGCCAATAATTGTCATTGCAAATAAAGGCAATTGACGATGTGGTATTTCCAAGGATTTACAAATAATACTCCACCGTGTATTCCATAATCCAAGAATAATAAATTGAATTATTACAGCAAGCAGAATATATTTGAAATCCGCAGTTTTTAAAGCTGATATAATCTGTTCTGGACCAATAAACATTATAAAGGCAATAAGGATAACAATACCAATAGCCAATAATCCGAAAACTTTCTTATTATCCATAATAATCTCCCATGACAATAATCCCAATATCTAAAAAAATAGATATATTTATTTTAAGATTAAAGTATAACTATATAATATCTATATGAAAACTACTTATAATTTTTAATTATTTGAAATAATTGCATAATACATAGAATGAAAAAATTCTATAATAAACAGATAATATGAAAGAGTTGGACAGCATGGTTAAAGTAATAATTGTCGGTGGGGGAAGAGTTGGAATAAGACTAATAGAACTTCTTAAAAAACAAGAAAACTATGAAATTACATTAATTGACAACCATGAAAAAATTATTAACCTCATCAACAAGACACATCCTGATATAAATACAGTAAATGGAGATGCTACAAACAAGTCAGTACTTATAGAAGCAGGAATTGAAGATAGTGACATTATTGTTGCAACAACCAGCCTTGATGAGGTTAACCTGCTTATCGGAATGATATCCCAAAACTACAATCTTAGCAAGATAATTGCACGTACTGCAAATCCGTCACATATTAAAATGTTTAAAAAGCTAGGATTGAATGAGGTGATAAGTCCCGAATTAACTGCATGTAGCAATATTGAAAAACTGATTATAAGTCCTAATATTGCTGATTTATCCATATCCGGTAAGGGTGACTGTGAACTGATAGATTTAACAGTTAAGTCATCGAAGATTATTGGCAAAAGCATAGGTGAGATTAGTCCATCAAAGAATTTCATCATTGTAATGTGTGAAAAAAATGAAGAGGAACTAATTGCAAATAATGACATCATACTGGAAAAAAATGATAAAGTAACAGTACTTGTTAAAAGAAAGCATATAAAAAAGACTAGAAAGCTATTTACAAAAAAGGGCATACTGCCGGTCTAAAAAAAATAAAATATGGAATAATCATACTTGTTTAGAGTCTTGATGCTATCATCAATGCAAGGGATATCTGTTCTGCAACCCTGGATATTGCATATGGTCCATGTCCTGGGAATAACTGTATAACATCAAGGTCTGCTATCTTCTTAATTGACTCCTTCATTTGACTGGAATTTCCTGTAGGAAGATCGGTTCTGCCAAAGTTTCCACCGGCAAAGAGTGTATCACCGGATATTAAGCTTTTCTGATTGTTTAAACATATACCACCATGGGTATGTCCCGGAGTATGAATAACATCATAACCATTGATAGTGTCACCTTCATTTAACTTTTTAATATCCAAATCAGGTACAGTCATGCCAAATGATGCTGCTACTGTTGCCTGTTCATCCTTATTCTCAACCGTCTGTTTATCCAATGGATGCATATATATCTCATAGCCATAGTCATCCTGCAACTGCTTATCAGCACCCATATGATCAAAATGACAATGGGTATTTACTATCTTATTAATATCCTCCATCTTCATTCCAGCCTCTTCAATAGAAGCTTTAAGATAGTCTGTGTCATGACCGGAACCAGGGTCTATTAAAGCGTCCCCTATAACATAACTATTTGAATCACGTCCTCTTCCCAGTATTATTATTATATCATCTACTTTTTCCATATTACCCATATCCTCCATAATTTTTATTTAAGTTTGCATTTCATTCCATAACAGCCGTATGTTTTTCCAACGATTTTATGATAGTTATCAACGCTTCTGTCAAATTCAAATCCAGAATAGAAATCAAGCAGGTATTCCTTAGAATATTCTACATCCACCAGTATATTATATGAATTTGATTGTCTGGCCATCTGTTTACATTTTTCCACTAATTTACTGCCCAGGCCCTGCTTTCTGTATTGCTCAGCCACATATAAGATTCCAATATAATAGTCGTTCTTTCTTATATACGAGCTAAATAGCAAATCCAATATCCTGATTAATATAATGCGTTTAACATTGATTTTCTGAGTATCCATAAGAGCATTAAATGTATCTTCACTTGATATGGCACATCCTTTAAATGAAACGGAAATGCCCAGAATATCCTCGGGATTATCAGTATATATTACCGTTATAAAGCTTCTATGATAAGGATTAATATAATCACTATTAATAAGCTGTCCTATAGCATTTATTGCATCACATTTATCTGTGAACAATTTATCAAATAAGAACTTGTCCGTTTCATAAATCCATGGTGCTACAATAGCATCCTCATCATCTTCAAGTTTTCTAAAAGCTGTCATTATATCACGCATATCTAATAGTAAATAATCCTTAAAAAATAATTTGCATATACTCTATTATATAAACTTTTTAATATTTAGTTCTATAGATTTAATTCTATGGAAACTAAGAAAATTGTCTTAAACGATATTGATTATATCACCTATAATGACAAACCCCTGATACGACTATTTGGAAAAGACTGTGAAAGTGGAGCAAATGTAATAGCATATGATAATTCATTCAAACCATACATGTATGTTCTTCCAATTAACAAAGAAGACTGTTTAAACCAGTTAAGAGAATTGGGACTTGAAAATCTTGAAGTTGAGACAAAAGTAGACATTGGAGTAGAACGTGAATTCATAAAGATTACACTTAAACATCCACAGGAAGTGCCAAAGATAAGGGATGATATCAGAGAATTGCCTGATGTAGAACAGATTAGAGAATATGACATTCCATTTTACAGAAGATACCTTATTGATAAGCAGGTAACTCCCAGCAACATAATAGAATTGCATGGAGAAAGTATTGACAAATTATTGTATGAAAACATCAAAGTGGATGATGATGTAATATTATTTAAAATAGAGGATAATCCAATTGATACTAAAAAAGCAAGTAACCAAAACAGAATTCTTAGTTTTGACATTGAAGTATATAATGCAGAGGGAATGCCAGATGCAGAAACAGATCCCATTATAATGATGAGCCTAAGCGGTAACTATGGCTTTGACAGAGTACTGTCTACAAAAGAGTCAAAACATGACTATGTAGAAACATTAGACTCCGAAGAGGATATGCTAAGACGCTTTGTTGAAATAATAAAGGAAGAAAATCCGGACATACTTGTAGGATACAATTCAGATAACTTTGACCTTCCCTATATAAAAAAACGTGCCGATACACTTAAAGTAAAACTCGACCTAGGTATTGATTCAAGCAGCATCAAGTTTATGAAAAGAGGCTTCAACAATGCAGGAGTTATAAAAGGACGTGTACATGTAGACTTATACCTTCTTATAAGACAATACATGAGACTTGACCGCTATACATTAGAACGTGTATATGAGGAGATGTTTGAAGAAGAAAAGATAGATGTACCCGGTGATAAAATCTACAAATACTGGGATTCAGACAGTGACGCATTAGAAGAACTGTTTGACTATTCAATGGATGATGCCATATCAACGATGAAAATTGGCGATAAGATAACACCACTTACAATTGCACAAAGTCGTCTTGTAGGACAACCCCTATTTGACATAGCACGTATGACGACCGGACAGATGATTGAATGGTATCTGATGCTTAAGGCATATGAAAAAAATAATATCGTACCCAACAAGCCAAGCAATATGGAATTTAATCAGAGACAAAATTCCAAGAAGGTTGAAGGTGGATATGTTAAAGAACCGGAAAAGGGATTGTTTGAACATCTTGCATATCTGGACTTTAAAAGTCTGTATCCCAGCATAATCATTGCACAAAACATATCACCCGATACATTTACTGATGGTGAAGGATATGATGAAGATGAATATTATACCTGCCCTGAAAATGGATATAAATTCCTGAAGGAACCTAAAGGATTTATACCAT
>MUZY01000125.1:10016-11581 GCA_003266065.1 Methanosphaera sp. rholeuAM130 | reverse complement strand
TTAATAAAAAAAGGTTATGTTAGAATTTTTTTTATTCTAACACTGTATGTTTCTTTTTCAAGTCGCTTTCCGTCTTGCCTAAAATATGCATTAACTCTGCAATCGTCGAATCCAAGAATACCAATGCACTTATCTCGAATAATGTACCAAGAGGGGATAATGTTTGATGTTGTCCACTTATTTGTCGTTTAATATAACTGTTTTCATTATCGTTTTTTGTTCTTCCCTTTATTTCCACAACAACATCCGCTTTTTTACCTAAACTGCTGTCTGGATATGATGTAATTGCTATTATTTTAGAACCTATATCTATTGCAGTATCGGTGGTACTTAGGATATAGCTTGTTTCACCGGAACCTGATATTGCAATTAAGCAATCGTTTTTTGTAATTGCCGGAGTAATGGTTTCGCCAACAACATACACGCTTAAGCCCAGGTGCATCAGACGCATTGCAAACGCCTTTGCCACTAATCCTGAACGACCTAATCCCATGACAAAGATGTTATCGACTTGTCTAATGGTATCTATCATTTTTGAAAGATCATCCTGATTTACGTTTTCCGTTGATTTTTTAACATTACCTATTATTTCATTGACAGCCTCATAATATACCATTTTCACTGTTCCCTCGTTTTATCTATTTTATTCTAAATAATTGTTAGTATTGGAAATTTTTATTTCCTATTTAATTATATGTCAAAATATATATTTACATTTTGTTAAATCTATTTATTGAAGTGTTATCATGGTTCAGGATAAAAAGTTAAATTATGAAGTAGATAATATCCTATTTGATTATAAGCTCTTTGACACATTAAAGGCTATAAGTATTCATAAATCTCAAAGAAAGGCTGCTTCGTCATTGAATATTTCACATACCGTATTGAATAGGCGAATTTTGCATGCGGAAGGACTGTTGGATAAGAAATTGGTTCAGGTGTCAAATAAGGGTTCTGCATTGACGGATTATGCATTGGATATACTCTCCGATTATGAATTGTACGAAGAGCGTTTGAATGATGATGACGTTATAACAATCTCCGGGGGATTCGTATCCTGTGAATTTCTAAGGCAATTGGCCATGGCATATCGCATCGATGTGCGCATATTGCAGACAGATATGGAATCTGCCATTAAGCTTACAAACCAGGGCATGGTTGATATCTTAAGTTTTGATGACCCGGTAAGGGCGTACATGATGGATTTGGAACCTGTACCACTTGCAAGGGATAACCTGCTATTGTTATCCGGAGAACAGGAGCAATTCAGTAACATCCATGACCTTGACGGATTGAATTTTGTGGAAGTGGAAGGATCAGCACACAGGCTTGCATGGAACACGCTTGCAGATTACGATTTGGATTTTGATATTGTCAGGGTGGTCAATTCATTCCATGAGGCAATCAAATTGGTCGAACAGGAAGATTCCCTGTATACTTTNNCAACATATAATCAGTGCATTGAACGTTAAAAATGATACTTCCATAGACAAATTTCTTAATTATGCATCTCATCGTGCACAAAAATTAACGGATAAATATGGCTTTGAACACATTTGATTTTT
>MUZY01000125.1:6274-9997 GCA_003266065.1 Methanosphaera sp. rholeuAM130 | reverse complement strand
AAAAAAAGGATATTAAAAAAAGGGTGATTAATGGAATGATTACTCTTCCAATCTGAATCTTTTTATAACAAAGTCCTTATCCAATGACAGTACAAATGAAGCCGCCCTAGGACCTTGCTTTTTGCCGATGATTGTTTTATATATTGCCTGGAATGCCTTTTGCGGTTTCATCTCCAATGATTCAAGTACTTCATACATCCTGTCATGGAATGCCGCATCATCTTCGAAGCTTTCATTTTCAAGTACATCTGCCAACTGTCTTAAGAACTCTTCCTGCTTTTCGTCCAGTTCAATTCTAGGCATCTTCTTCATTACCTGGAACTTGACGAATTTAGGTGCATAAGTATCAAGCCAATTGTGCACGTGCTCTAATCTCTGCATATAAGTCTCTTTATCCCAATCTGACAAATCATCATATGAAACGTCTTCTAACCTTTCAGGCAGCTGATGATTGTTTTTCAGAATTTCATAAATTTTAGCGGCATCGCCATTGGCTATCTGGTAGCTGACGGTCAGGAATCTGTATGATGGCTGGAACGGCATTTCATCCGTCAATTCATTTATTTGGGATATTTCATAGATTTTAGTTTGTTTTTTCTTTTCCTTTTCATTGCTTGCTTCTTCAATGTCATAGGCGATACGTTCTGTTCTATCATATTGATCCATCAAGTCTAAAAATCCCATTTTTGGTGAGAAATCCTTAGGCTTCAAAGGCTTGTTTCTGAATATGAAGTAGTTCAACGTTTCAGGTTTTCCTATTTTAATCCATGCTTCCGGACTGAAGAACACTCCTTTTGATTTGCTCATGGCGTCTCCGTCAAGTGTAATCCATTCGTATGGAATAGGATACGGTGCCGGGTAGTCAAATATTTCCTCGGATATGATTTTGCTTACGTCGTAGGAACCACCGCTGGCGGCATGATCCTTACCGAATGGTTCACAGGTAATGTTCAGTATTTTCCATCTGGCAGCCCATTCCACTCTCCATGTAAGTTTTCCCTGACCTGTAGTGTAGTCCATTTCTCCTTCATGACCGCATTCACATCTGTACTTGACAGTGGTGTCCTCATAATCGTATGCCTCGGTCGTGTTTACCCGTCCACACTCGCTACAGATAGGATTATATGGAAGCCAGTTGTCTTTGAGTGGATGTTCCCTGTATTGGTTGAATATTTCCCTTATTCTATCTGCATTTTCAAGTGCTAATCTGGTAGCTTCAGTATACTGGCCGTTTTTATACATGTATGCCCCGCTTTTTATTTCCAAATCTTTGATGTCGAATGATTCCAATGCATCCGTAAACGGTTTTTGGAAGTGTTCAACGAAGTTGTCGCAGCAGCCTTCAGGACATGGTATTTCATAGTACGGCTGTCCAAGGTATTCGCTGTAGCTTTCAGGCAACGGATACGGTACTTTTCTTAGCGGATCATAGTCATCGGCAATCCATAACGTTCTGGCATTCTTTCCCAGTTTTCTTAATTCTTTGCTCACGGCATTTGCAATAAACACGTCACAACTGTTACCGATGTGGATTGAACCTGAAATTGATGTTCCACTACCGACTACATATTCATCTCTATCTTCTTTACTTAGTTCTTCTGCAATTCTTTCTGTCCAATGTTTACTCATTTTATCACTAAAAATATTTTTTTGTAAGGTAAATAGATAAGTATAAAACTTTATTATTGATTGTTATTATTTAAAAAATAGTTTTTTCAATAAATAACTTATATTTAATTTCATATATTGACTTTAAAGTTTATAAACTCAATTTTATATATCTGAGATTTTTTCATTAAACTATATTATATAAATATTTGTTTCTGATGTTTAATATTTTTTGTTGTTGAAGATATCCATAATGTATATCTTAAAGAACACGCGGTTACAAAATCGTTCGGTGTCCGGTTGTAGGTAATAATCTAACCGATGTGGCGATTGGATTTTATGTAAGTATCGGTGGAGAATATTTATTTCAATCGAAAAAGAGGATTAAGAAAAATAATCTATTTTCTTTTAGATAAACCCCTGCAGGTATCCAGTATGATACATTTTAGCATTTCCTGATTATCCACATCCTCTATCAGATACATTGGCTTGGCATTATCATAGGGAATGTCCTCCCGCATTTCATATTTCCTGTTTTCTTCCACGATTTTAACGAGTAACCTGTCATCATATATCCCTCCAAACAGAACTCCGTCATGATAAAGCAGGTATTCACCCATCATTGATTTGCATTTTATATCCTCCAACAATCCCAGCTGTTCGAGTATGAAATCCTTATATTCCTTGCTAGTTGCCATAGTATCAACTCACATCTGCTTTCAAAGATAAAACTATTAATATATTTTATCGTTTATCATTCATATTATTAGTGATTAGTGAAATTGTTTTTATATGTGCTTTGATATAATAATTAATATTGAATTTATTAAGGTGAATTTTTCATGTACGTGATTATAGTCGGTGGTGGAAGGGTTGGACTTAACCTTTCGCAATCACTAATAAGAGAAGGTTTGAATGTAACTATAATAGAAAGCGATTATTCGAAATCAGAGGAAATAGCCGAATTGACTGAGGCAATGGTAATTCATGGGGATGCAACGTCAATACCAGTATTGGAGGATGCGGATATAGCGGATGCGGATGTTTTTGTAGCTGCAACCGGAAAGGACAGCATCAACTTATTGGTTTCAGTCTTGTGTCAAAATTATGATAACATATCCAAGATTATTGCCCGTGTAAATGATCTTGCTCATGTGGATGCATTCAAGAAGGTCGGAGTTGACATCACGGTAAGTCCTGAATCAACTGTGGCAGCATACCTGGAAAGAGTGATAACAAGGCCAAAAGTGGCTGATTTGA
The DNA here is from genome assembly GCA_003266065.1 of Methanosphaera sp. rholeuAM130. Classification (GTDB taxonomy): domain Archaea; phylum Methanobacteriota; class Methanobacteria; order Methanobacteriales; family Methanobacteriaceae; genus Methanosphaera. The sequence continues at coordinate 7,129 of MUZY01000125.1, read as the reverse complement.
TAGTATTGGGTAGGGGTACTACAGAACTTTTGGATTTAAGAATAGAAAACAGTCAATTATATGGAAAACCGGTTCTTGATTACAGTCCTACAGAAAACTATATAGTATGTGCCGTTTATGATGATGGTGAACTCATAATACCTCAAAAGGATACGGTATTTCATCAAAATCAGAAGATATCCGTATTGGCCAAGGCCGATTATGTCAAGCAGGTTACAAAGTTCTTTGCACCTTAATATTTCTAAAAAAAGTGGGTCGATGGGATTTAATCCCATATTTATTTATTTTTGGAGGCTTTCACTTTTTTTCTAATCGTCGAAGGCATCAACGTTTGCCTTGTCCAACCATTGATTAACTATTTTTATCGCACAATAATTTCCGCACATCGTACATGTGTCGGCTTCTTCAGGTGGCCTTTTATCCCTTATTGCCTTAGCGTCTTCTGGCCACATTGCATGGGAGTACTGTTTGGTCCAGTTGAGTGATTTTCTTGCGTCGGCCATTTTTATGTCGTCCTGTCCAAATCTTTCCATGTCTATTGATATATCCCCGGCATGGGCTCCAATTCGGGTGGCTATTACACCATCCTTAACATTTTGAACGTCAGGTAATGCCAGGTGTTCTGCAAGTTACATAGCAGATGAAGTCTGCACCATATCTTGCACATTGGGCAGCGCCGATAGCAGATACTATGTGATCATATGCCGGGGCAATGTCAGTAACTATCGGTCCTAACATGTAGAATGGGGCGTTTTTACACATTTTTTTCTGAATGTTGATGTTGGTTTCAATTTCATTTATCGGAATGTGTCCCGGCCCTTCCACGATTGTCTGAACTCCTCTTTCTCTTGCTTT
>MUZY01000125.1:0-6235 GCA_003266065.1 Methanosphaera sp. rholeuAM130 | reverse complement strand
GCATTTGCCATACTCAGACACACGTCATACTCTTCTGCAATATCCAATATCTGGTCATAATTTTCATATAATGGGTTTTCCGCATCATTTTCCACCATCCATGAAGATATGAACGATCCGCCACGGCTTACCAATCCGCCTTTTCTTCCTTCATGTTTTAGTCTTTTTAACGTTTCCCTGTTTACGGAGCAGTGGATTGCCATGAAATCTATTCCATCCTTTGCCTGTTTTTCGATGTTTTTAATCATATCGTCACAGTCCATGTATATTGCAGATCCGTTATTTTCTATTGATTCAACCGCTGTCTGATATATGGGAACGCTCCCAACGGGTTTTGAGGTGTTTTTGAGTACGCGTCTTCTGATTGAGTCCAAATCACCGCCGATACTCAATTCCATAAGCGTGTCTGCACCGGCTTTTTCGGCGATTTTTGCCTTTTCCAGTTCCATATCCACATCTATAATGTCTGTGGAGGTACCTATCGTTGCATTTACTTTGGTACGTAGATTTTTTCCTATACCTACCGCAACGCTTTCTCTTTGATTGTTGTCTGGGATGGCTATGTATCCCTTTGCAACCATTTTTCTAATGTATTCAACGTCTAATTTTTCATTTTCCGCCACGCTTTTGATGGCTTCAGTAATATTACCTTTTTTTGCTTCTTGCATTTGTGTCATGATAATTACTCCAACTATTGATTTTTTAGATTTTTTTTAGATTTTTCGTTTTTATTAAAAGTTGAATTTTTCCTTCAACGATTGCATTATAAAAACTAATCATTAGTTATGATTTTTTCACATATAAATATATTGGATAAATAAGCATTTTTAGGGCTTTTTTATCCATTCTGGTTGATTAGCTTAAATCTTTTTTTATTTTCATTAAATCAATGTTGGGGTTTTGGCCGATTTTTTCAAGTGTTTTTTACATTGATGCTATCCAAATAATAAGCCGATTTTGAAAATAAATCTTGTATTTATTAAAAAAGTGGGGTTAGGGCATGTGCCGATTTGTCGGTCAATTGTGGAAGAAGAGTGTATTAATAATTTGTAATTTGTTTGGTAGAAATAGGAGGGCAAAAAGGGGGTGAAAATGTTAATAATTAATGTTATCAATACCTTCTGACCAGTTGTTGTCCATTCTTTCAAATGCCTGATCTATCGTAGGGATGTTCGTCTGCGTTCCCTGACTTTCAACGATGTATGATGAAACGGTGCTTGCAAAGCGGCCGCATGTTTTAAGGTTGTTGTCTCTAAGATACATACTTAAAAAGGCTGCCCTGTATGAATCGCCCGCACCTGTAGGATCGAATGCTTCGGTGGGAACCACTTCGATTTCTGTAGGATCTTCATCCTTAACGTAGATAACGCTTCCGTTTTTACCGAGAGTCTTGACAATCATCTCCGGTCCTTCCTCTAATAGGTCATCAATTTCCTTGTCCAACAGGAAGCATATGTGTTCAATTTCATGTTCGTTTCCAAAGAGGATATTGCAGTTGGAGATTACTTCCTTCAGGTTGTCCGTTGAATATAAATGCAAATCCTGTCCCGGATCAAATGATACCAGCTTTTTTTGTTCATATGCATATTTTCCTGCTTTGATATTAAACTCGGGGTCGCCTGTTGCCAAATGAACGGCACTTGTTTTATCGATTGCCTGTTTTGGAATGTCCGTCTCTTTATACATGTTGGCGGCACCCCAATAGAAGTAGAACATCTGTTCATCTTCAGGGTTTGTCAAAACGAATGCTGTAGGAGTATTTTCTGTCGTTGATATTATCATGTCGGATATGTCGATGTTTAATTCATTCAAATAATTTTCATAGTCGCTACCATTAAAGTCTTTGCCAATGCATGATATCAATCCTACATCCAATCCCAGTTTGCTTGCAACAACAGCTACATTTCCGGCGGCCCCACCATTAAAGGTTTCCATTTTGTTCACAATTGCGGATGTGTTAAGTTTCGAAAATTCTTCAACTTGCATTATATAATCAAATGCGGTATGTCCTAATACTAGTAAGTCTACGTCTTTCATTGTTTTGTCCTCTTAAACGTTATTTGTGATAATATGATTAATTTTAAAGTAGCTAATCGTGTTTTCTTTCAAAGGTATTAATTTTATATTATCCATGTTTTCGCTATTTTATTATTATGTAACTTTCATGTTATACAATTATTGTTTTTCGGATAATGTAGTGACCAAAATTATTACATAACTTATTTTTATGTATATTACCATAAAATAACTCTAAATGGATTAGGGATGTTATAAGCTTCAAAATATTTCAAACGGGACTTCTTAAAAAGTCAATTTTAATTTTACAAACTTGACGGATAGGCGTTAACTAGTTTATCTAAGCAATAGTTAAATTTGAAAAATATTATCATGTCCAAATACACATATACGAAGAAACTTCCAAAAACATTAAGAATAATCTTATACTTCCATTCTAAGGCAAGTAAACAATAAACAGTACAACCGCACTGTTTTTCCTTATTCAAGAATAAACATTAAAATAATCATATTCTATGATAAGTATCATGACAAATAAACAACCAAATAAAAGAAGACAATAACCTACCAACAAAAAACAAAAACAAACAAAACCCGGAAAAAGACAGTAGAAAATCATTAAAACAAGTACTGGAAGGATACGTATGTAAAAACGGTAAATTACTAAAATTTACCGGACAATGGGAAATACAAAAGTTCAACGATTCACAAAAGGAATTCCAGAACAATTACGTGAAAACACCTATCACATGCTTGTCACGGCTGTTTAAGATGTTCCTATCCTAAAAATGCAATTTACAAATAGTAAAAGATATACTGATTCATCTTGAATAGGAAATGACTAAAAAACCAAAAATAAGAAAACAGCAAGTCAAACTTATAAAAAATATCAAACATAAAAATAAAAGAAGTTGTTGAAAAATAGGTATGAAAACACTTATTATAAGTAGTTAAAGATTAAAAAAGATATATTTCTGTAAAACCATTTCTTAAGTGTGGATTGGATTACCTAAAAATGGTATACAGAACTTGGAAGTATACAATTACTTCATGATAAATGATTCCGGATTTTCATTGTTTAACATAAAGTCAAATTCTATTTTTTTTTAAATAGTGGGGGTTTTTTTGACTTTATTGTTTTTCATTAATTGATGTTTTGTTAATTTTTCCTGATCTATTAACATAACATCGCCCACGGCAGTAACTACATCATAGGGTATGTATACAATATTCTCTTTTACAGGAGGATTGTTGGATTCTTCTGCTTGAAGAAAACTTAATGGGTTTTTGAACAGAGTTTTTAATGGATCATTATCATTATCATTAATATCATCTTGACTTTGTACAATCGTTTTAAAATAGGATATTCTGCCTTTTTTAAGGTTTAAAATTACTTCTTCTATCCTACCTACCAGATTGCCTTCGCTATTGTAAATACTTAAATTGTTATATTTGGATAAACTTACCATATTATCACCAACAGTTTTGTCTAAATAATTACTCTTCTTTATTTAGATATTATGATTATCGACAGTTTTACTTTTGAAATGAACTCTTTTTTTCAAAATTCTTTAAAATATTCTCTAAATCTACTTTTATTATATCCTGAGTAAAATTGACAAATTTTTATTTGAATATTCAGTAATACACATCATTATAAAACCATTATATCCTTTAAATTAAGATATAAACAGTATTGAAAAATGTTATTTATTACTTTTTTTCATAAATATTACATGTCAAGATTCATTCGTTTTGAATGTTAAAGTTTGTTGCACTTGTTATTTAAACCTATTGTTTTTTCATTTTTTCATGTTGGGAGTACTTCAACAATTCCGTTTTGATGTTTTTTTAGCAAGATTTTATCAGGACTATGTTCATAATTATCAAACATAACTTGATATTAGGTTTAATGTATAATATGAAAATATATACAATTCACATAGTAAAATAATTGTCGCTCACCACATCACCCCATAAAAAAATATTATATAAAAAAATATTATATATAATATAAGTATATTACATGAAATAAATATAAACATGTTTTTTAAAAGGAATGTATTTTTCAACCACATTTTCAACAGTCACGAGGAATAAATGATGAAGATTTATGATAAGATAACCAATAAAAACATATCATTTCTTATTTCAATAATTATCGGAACGATTGTCGGATTGATATCTGTTAAAATATGTACAATCTACAATTTAGCGATTTATGGATTCAACATTTACATCATAATCTCTCCAATAATTGCCGGTTTTGTAGAAACATATCTTTCTAAGAACTTTACAGGTGAAACGTCGGGGGCAATCAGTTCAATAATATTGTTTATAATAACAAATGCAATGGGATGGATATTCCCTGCCAATCCAATCACTTGGAACATATTCACTGTCGGCGGATTTATTTTAATGATACAGGCGGCTTTTCCATTAACGATAAATTATCTGCTTTTGGCATTGATGTTCCTGTTTATCTATGGATTGGGTCGTGTCGGTTTGGTTCTTGAAACGCTCTTTGTAAGGCGCAGTAAAATAACACCCGTAAATGATATGCAGGACTTTGTCTCATCGGATGTTTTGGTATTGACCAATGAACCGCAGATACCTATAAATAAATATCATGGCCTGATATTTTCAGAAAAGGTCATTGAATTTGAAGATAAGAAACCTGAGGAAGTGATTGATTTTATGGGTTCGGACGTATCCAAGAAGAATATGCTTAAGCAGCATGACTATACTATCGCCAAAGAGTATATGCTTAATGATTTGAAATTGAATGCCGAAGAAATAGGTGCTAATGCCATTATAGATATAGAAATCGAGTATACCAATTACAATCAACAGTTTCCGCCGGATGTGCTGATAGCTATGTATGGAACTGCCGTAACGTTGGATAAAAAATATTTGATTTAAGGGATGATTTTATTATTTATCATCTTTTAATATTGTTTTTAGAGAATGTGCAAAATTCCGCTTAGATTTTTTTTAGCAAGATTTTCTTATAGTAATGTTCATAAGTATCAAACATAACTTGATATTATGTTTAATACATAATATAAAAATACATACAATTTACATAACAAAATAATTGTCTCACACACGGAAAATAAAAAAAAATATAGATGTGTTTATAATTTGTATAATTTGATTTGGTTGAATAATTTGAAGTTTTTATCAAAGCTTACAACATAGTCTATATCATAAATTTGTGATATTACTACAATAGAACAGTCAACAAAGCCTAATTTGAATGTTTTGTCATTGTATTTTTCAAATATGTTGAATACCTTGTCATTGTACTTGTCTATTTCATATTCATTTATGACTGTGAAGTTATCAATCATGAAATAATAAGCCTTACGGGTTAAATCAATATTTTTTGTACGCATCATTATTATTGTCACTACTTCAGTAACAATAGCATTACTTATATAGCATTCATGCTTTTCCAGTAATGTTTGGCATGTTTTTACCGCTAATTCATGATTTTCTTCTATTTGTCTGAATATTGCCACGATAAAATTGGCATCAATGAAAAACCTATTCATTTAAATAAACTCCTCTATCAATGTCCCAGTCACCTACAGTGTCATCTTCCTTTTTTATCATTCCTGCAACATCTTCTAATGTGACTTTTTTTCTAAATTTAATATTGAGTTCACCACTATCCGTTTTTGTCCATTCAATTATAGTATCATCCGTTACATTATACTGTTTTCTGACTTCTTTAGGAATAACCGTTTGGTAATTTTTATAAATCTTAGAGTTTGCTAAAATATTTGTCATTTCTACCACTATATAATATTTATATATTAACAGTGATAATAAGTTTTTCTATTAAAATTAAAAAAATAGATATATATTATTCATAAACAAACTCCCAAAACAGCAACAATAATATGTACTCGATTTTGATATAAAGTTTAGAGGTTATAATTGAAACTGAGACCGTGCAACAATTCTCATTTTTCACTTTTTTTAAATTGATTTCCTTGCTTTGTTTTTCTTATAGATAATTTTTAGTTTTTAATATTTTGTATAATTTTAGAATTCAACTTTAATTTAATTTTTACAAATAATTAATCGGTATATTTATATATAATGTTGTATAAATATATTATATAGTAAAATATATTTTATAGGTTGTTTTCATATTGTTTTGAAAGATGATAATGTTGAACAAATATTTTTGTTGCCGTTGGATATTCGT
>MUZY01000193.1 GCA_003266065.1 Methanosphaera sp. rholeuAM130 | reverse complement strand
TCCATCTCCCAATACAAAAGAATCATAAAAATAATATTACACACTACTCTATTATGATTTGATTCTTTTATTGAATTTTCAATCAACTACTGACAATATCTGATAGTTCCAAAAAGAGATTACATCAATAAATAATAATATGCCATGTCAATCATCCATAAGTGATGGTAAATGGATGAAATAACAATATGAAAACTAGATTAAATGATTTCAGGATTAAAAATAAGATATTCATTAAATTTTTTAAAGAGCAAGTCATCATGTAATAATAACTTAGGATAGATAGAGTCATCATGAAGATAGATAAAAATGCATCTACATCCATAGAGTCATCATGAAGATAACCAAGTCTTTGCAATCAAAAAAATCTAACATAAAAATACAAAGAATATCTTTTATAAATCAATATAAAAAAAATCCAATTTATAAATAACCCATCACTTAATCCAATAGTTCTCATCAAAGATAACGCAAATTGAACCTATAAAAAAATTCCATAAAATACAATAAGACCAGTTTATCCTTGAAGCATAATTATTAGACATTATTATAAACTTATTTTAAATATATCAAATATTCTACAAAAATCAAAACTTAAAACCTTAAACAAGATTTAAAGGCCTGATTAAATTACTTTTTTAGTATATAATTTTAGAATAAAATTTTTCAAATCCTACACTTGAATAAACATAGAACTCTAAAATCTGAATAAGGAAACATGATTTAACATTTAATTCTATAAATTAATACGTATATCATATGTATATGCAACATCATATATATATGTTGGGTTTGATGAATGGGTGTTGTCAAAATGTGTGGGATAAACTATGGATGGCTTTATAAAGACAGGATGATTATTTTATGATTTTCAAGTAGATCCGATTACGAATCAACAAAAATACAAAATCAACTAAAAATAATAAAAAAAGAGTATTAACTTAGGCGAAATAGCATAAACTATGCCGACACTCCGATAATACAGAAAAAAATTAATTAATTCTAAAGAAATGAAGTTTAAGACTATACGTCTATATAATCTTCTTTTTTAGTAAATAATGATGTAATTCCCAATATCAATAGCCATAATCCAATAAGCGTACCTAATATCTTAGGATCGTTAATGAAAAATCCGACTATTACTGTAAGAATACCATATAATAATGTTATTATGCCTACCATACCTATAGGGCCAATAAAGAATAATATTATTCCTAAAGCGATTAACAGTATACCAAACAGATAAACCATTAATCCCACCATACCGGATACAAATGCAGGATCAAATATTAAATAACAGGCAAATATCATGGCCAATATTCCAAATATAATATAAATGAGTCCAAAATATTTGGTTAAAATTAATTCTGATATCCCGGCAACTATAAATCCGGCTGCAAGTAATATTATTACGATTCCACTTAAAAAACCGATTGCTTCGGTAGAAATCATTGGAAACAATAAGGCAATAATACCTAAAATAATCAAAATTATTGAACTATATTTTTCATGTCCAGAATTCATATTTTACCTCCTATTTATATCTTTGCTATTTGATAATTAAAATATTTTTCCCATTACGGAGATACATCATTTTATATTAAAAAAAATCCAATATGAAATGCTTTTTATAATTATAAGACAGGATTTCATTGTTTTTAGTGTCATATTAATGAATTAAC
>MUZY01000087.1:2496-2778 GCA_003266065.1 Methanosphaera sp. rholeuAM130 | reverse complement strand
CCGTTGAATTTGCTGGTAATGATGTATATGAACCATCTGAAAACAGTGCAACTGTTGGAAACATCAGACCAATTGATACCGTGATGACAATTACAGCTGATGATGTAAGTATCAATGAAACAGCTACCATTAAAGTTGAAGTTGTTGACGCTGAAGGTAACCCTGTAACTGGTACCGCAGTATTAACAGTTGATGGTCAGCTAGTGGAAGTTCCAGTAAGTGATGGTGTCGGTGAATATGCATACATCAATACTCAGGTTGGAAAAAATGTAACTGTATCAG
>MUZY01000087.1:1137-2273 GCA_003266065.1 Methanosphaera sp. rholeuAM130 | reverse complement strand
ATATCAGTATGCAGATAACTATGATCAAACAACTGGTAGCTATGATACATTTAAGGTTGAACCTTATATAGTTATTGTTGAAATTACTCCAGTTGAAGATACTGTCATTAATGGTACAACTAATATTGAAGTGGTTGTTACTGATGAGGAGGGTAACCCTGTTGCTGATGTTCCTATTAAGCTTACATTANNATGATGGTAGTGGAGAACCTGTAGTTGTTGATGTAATTACTGATGAAGAAGGTAAGGCAACAATTGTATATAATGATACGGAAGTTGGTAAGACTGTAACTGTAACTGCTGAACTTACGGATGATTCTTATAATCGTCTTACAACAGATCCAGTAGTTGATGAATTCGATGTGGAGAAAATTGATACAACTGTAGAAATTATAACTGATGATGAGATTAAAGCTCATGTTCCTACAACTGTAAATATTACTCTTACAACTGAGGAAGGTATTATTCCTGTTGGTGAAGAAGTGGAAGTTACCATTAAACAGGGTGATGATGAAGTTGTTACAACAGTTATCATTGGTGAGGATGGTCAGGCTACAATAGACTTTACGCCTGAAAGTGATGAGCCTATTGAAATTACTGCAACTTATCCTAGCAATGATGTTTATAATGGTGATGATGATGACAAAACAATTAATGATGTTGCTCTTATGCCTGTAACATTGGATATTGAAGCAGAAGATACTGTCATTAACGGTTCAAGTGTTATTACTGTTACTGTTGTTGATGAGGATGGTAATCCTATTGTTGGTGGTGAAGTTGTACTGACAATTGATGGTCAGGAATTGGCTGATCCTATCATTACTGATGATAATGGTGTTGCTACATATACCTTTGATGATACTGAAGTTGGTAGAAATGTAACAGTATCTGCTACATTAAACAGTCCTACGGATGGTTATGATGTAGTTGACCCTGAAGATGAAACTTTCGAAGTTGCTAAGTTAAATGTGACTATTGAGATTGAACCTGATACGCCAGTAACGGCTCATGAATCTAACAGTGCTACAATCACGATTGAAACTGAAGATGGTAAAATACCTATTGGAGAACCAGTAACAATTGTTGTAACACAGGATGGTGAACCAATAACTACTATTGACACAGTAATAGGTGAA
>MUZY01000087.1:0-1071 GCA_003266065.1 Methanosphaera sp. rholeuAM130 | reverse complement strand
AAGTCACATCAAGTTAAATGTAACTGATGAAGAAGGTAACCCTGTAAACGGTACTGCTATCTTGACTGTTGATGGAAACCTTGTAGAAGTAGATGTAACTGAGGGTGAAGGAGTATATGAATACACAAATACAACCGTCGGTAAAAATGTAACTGTAACCGGTTACTTTGAAGCAGATCCAGAAAACGGATATCTCAAATCCAAGGTAAACTCAACGACATTTGAAGTTGAAAAACTTGATTTAGATATTGAGATTGATGCACCTGATGAGTTAACTGCTCATACACCTGCAACTGCAACAGTAACATTAACCAATGAAACTGATGAAGTTGTTCCTGGTGAAGAAGTAACTGTAGTTATTACAGATGAAGAAGGTAACATACTTGCTAACGTTACAACAGTAACGGATGATGCAGGTCAAGTCATTGTTGACTTTACTCCAGTGACGACCAGTCCTGTTACAATTAGCGTAACACATCCTGAAAATGACGTATATAATGATGCTACAGGAGAAGAACCAATTGAAGATGTAAAAGCTATTGGAACAACTATTGCAGTTGATCCTATAGATGATACAGTAATTAACGGAACTGTTCCTGTAACGGTCACAGTAACTGATGATAATGGCAATCCTGTCGTCGGTGATGTTGAATTAACATTCACGGATGAAAATGGAAATACCCAAACAGTAACAGTAACAACTGATAATGATGGAATAGCAACATACGACTACACAAATACTACAGAAGGTAAAACTGTAACTGTAACAGCCGAATTGGCAACTGATCCTATTGAAGGTTATGAAATCACAGAGTCCGATCCTGAAGACTTTGAAGTAGCTAAATTGGATGTTGTCATAGAAATCGTACCTGAAGATGATGTGACAGCTCACAAACCTACAAGTGCAGAAATTACCGTTGCTACTGTTGATGGTATTATACCTGTAGGTGAACCTGTAAGTGTGGTTGTAATTCAAGATGGTAATGAACTTGCTAATGAGGAATTAATTATCGGTCCTGACGGTAAAGTAATAATCGACTTTATACCTGAAAACACTGAAGATATCAGTAT
>MUZY01000183.1:300-1498 GCA_003266065.1 Methanosphaera sp. rholeuAM130 | reverse complement strand
ATTAAACTCCGTTTTTATTTAGAACCTCTCCATTATATGAAGATTCTTAGTTATTAATTAAAATAACCAAGCAAACCCCTTGTTCAAAGGTTTTTTAGACAATCCATACTTCATTTAATTATGAATCATCTTATTTTTTTAAATCAATATTTTTGTAATTAGCTATAAAAACTCCATACTCAAAAAAGAAAAACTTCCAAAATTCAAGTATATAGTATAATTATTTATTTATAAAACAAGTATATTTAATGTTTTTGGAAAAGATTTAGGTAAACGTAAAAATAATGGGGTTATTTTGGCAATAACCCATAAGAAAAGAGAACATAGAATGATGAAGAAAGCCATATCAATAATAATAACATGGCCATGCCCTTATGACATTCAACCTGTGAAAACGGTACGAAAAGAGTTAAACCTGCAGGCGTAAACAAATCCAATATCAGATGACTCATGGATCCGACAAATATCATCAACAAGGCAATGTTCCAGTTAATAGTTGAATAATCCATGGGAACCACGTACAGATACAATCCAAGAACAATGAAATAAAGAATATAGTATCTGCGGCTGATGACAAAAAAGCCCGCTATGGCCATTGTAACAAAGAGTACCAACATATGAGGTATTGAAAGATTCACCACCAGAAACAATTTGTTGAAGAAGGATATGAAACCCAGTATCATAAACAGAAACAATACCGAAAGCAATACCGTCCCGAGCAGGGTATGGGTAAATCCCCTGTGCTTGGAGATATAAAAGATGATGGACAATACAATCAACAGTACTGCGGAGATACTGCTGGCATTGAAGAAAAACAATATAACAGACAACGCCAAGCCCGTAATCATCATGGAGTTTACCTTATGAGTATTGTTCTCATGATCCAAATCACAAAGGGAAGCACCTATTAATGCAAAGAAGAGATAAAAAATATCCGGTGCAAATGGAAGTGCCATTACGATTCCGGCAATTGCATGAGCCCTATAACTAGACATATTAATTCCACCCAATTTTTTTGATTATGAAATCATTTTAATTAACTACCTTAAAATATTGAAATAATCCAAAAAGGACATGACCTGCCTATATGAAGTCAAAACCGATTCATCGGATATCTTTCCATTATATTCGGCGGCCTCACACGTAACGGCCGGTATTCCACTAATATTTGCTTCATCCTCAACGGCACCATTCAACA
>MUZY01000183.1:0-127 GCA_003266065.1 Methanosphaera sp. rholeuAM130 | reverse complement strand
CAGGAATTAAAAAAGGAATTATGTGAAGGGTATGATTCAATGAATGCATATCAGAGTATAATTCATACAAAAGCCTGGTTAATGCAGCCTGTGAAGCCAGCTCATCACCATGAACCCCTGCAAGCAA
>MUZY01000278.1:3879-4073 GCA_003266065.1 Methanosphaera sp. rholeuAM130 | reverse complement strand
AGGCACTCACGGTGGAGCAATATATGATATTGGTAATTTAACAATAAACAATACCACACTAAGCAATAATAGAGCACAAATACATGGAGGATCAATAAGCAATATAGGCAATACGAACATTTCAAATTCCATACTAAACAGCAACAACGCAAGTGACTGGGGTGGAGCAATAAGTACCGGAAGCGGAAACCTAA
>MUZY01000278.1:0-3842 GCA_003266065.1 Methanosphaera sp. rholeuAM130 | reverse complement strand
GGTGGAGCAATATATTTCCCGCAAAATACGGGATCAATAGAGCAAAATGAATTTAGAAACAATAAAGCAACGGGTATGGGTGGAGCCATATCATTTATAGATGGCGTAGGAGTAATTGAAAGGAATTACTTTGAAAACAACTCTGCTGTTAACGGTGCGGGGATATACAACACGGGAAGTTATAATATAACCAACAATACATTTGAGAAAAATATTGCGACAAACAATACGGATTCGGTAATTGTAGATTTAGGTTCAAACACGCTAATAGAAGATAATATCAATGAATACGTAAAACCTTATAACAATACGATATATACCGCAGGGGTTAATGTAAACATAACCAATAATATATTTGGCAGAATCAATACAACCGTAACTATCATAGCATCCAATACAACCCCACAAGTAGGAAGTACCATAACGATAAATATCACATTAACAGATGAAAATAACGAAAAATTATCCAATAGAACCATTATTCTGAAAATAAACAATACGAACTACACTCTGAACACGAATACTAATGGAACAGTTTCTAAAAACTATAAAGTAGCATATCTAGGTGCAAAGAATATAACCGCAACCTATCCTGGTGATGACCTTTATAATTCAAGTTCCAGAGTAATTAAAATAACCCCAAAAGGAAAATACAATACAACCTTAACACTTAATATATCTGATATTGCACCAATTGTAAACAATACCGTGACAATAAGTGCTACGTTAAAAGATCAGAATAATCAGAAATTGGCAAACCAGAATATTACACTTACAACAGACACAAAAAACTACACGGTTAAAAGCAATGCAAACGGTACGGTTACACAAGCATATAAATTAACCAAAACCGGATTAAATGCAATAACTGCCAGTTATAATGGAGATTCAACACATCACAACTCCACTACGTCAAACAAGATAATGATACGTAACAATTCCAGCCAAAAAATAAATACCAAATTAACGCTCAAAACATCCAACAATTACCCTTCATTAACGGAGACAATTACATTTACGGTAACTCTAACCGATATAGCCAATAATAAATTGGCAAATCAAAACATCACATTGACAATAGATAATAAAAAATACACCATTAAAAGCAATGCAAACGGTACAGCCACTAAAACATACACCCCGACAAAAACGTCAACCGAGACAATAACGGCCAAATACAATGGCAGCAATCTATACTATGCAAACAGCACATCAATCAAAATAACCTCCGGTAATATCTATGTAACACGTAACGGTACAGGAAACGGTAGGACAAATACTTCCCCGACCAATATAACAAATGCGTTGAAAATGGTAAACGATAATGAAATAATAAACATGATAACAAATACCTCATCAGATACATATAACTACGACATATTCATTACGGAAGATTATGTGAAAGAATCAACTACACACTTTACGCTGATTGGACAGAAAGATAAAAACATAATTATCAATGGGACATACCTATTCACTACAATAAATGTAACGATAAAAAATATAATATTTGATGGAAACGATAGTGGATTAATCGGTTCTACATTTACACTTCAGAACTGTACATTTAAAAATAATTCAACAATAGTTTCCGGCAATCAAAGCATAATAGAAAATAATTTAATTGCAAACAATCATGAAACAAGTAGCCAGTATCTGCCATTTCCATTAAATGGAACAGTAAACATTTTGGGTGATAATAATATAGTAAGAAACAATATCTTCGAAAATAATTCCGCCAGATATGGTGGAGCGATATATGTTAATGGAGATAACGTGAACATTACAGGAAATACGTTTAAAAATAACCATGCAAATGAGGGTGGGGCGATATATGATTGCGGAAGTTATACATTAATAAAAAATAACACCTTCATAAACAATACTGCCCAAAAGGGTTCTGCAATAACAATACCATCAATTTATAATATGGAAACGGTTACCGTGACCATACCAAGTTATACTTACGTTACTCATGCAATGAGTATATTCATATATTCATATGGAACACAAATGGGTTATTATTATCCTACATCCACGATAGAAGAATCAACACAAAACATCACCGGAATATTCATGGTTGACTCGGGTAGCAACGTTAACATAACACAAAATATCTTTTTATCAAATAATGCAACAGATGAAGGTGTAATATATATTTTGGGTGATAATGTTAGTGTCAAAGAAAACAACTTTACAAACAACCATGCCCATGACGGTTCGGCGATATATCTTGACAGTACCGAGGTTAACATAACACATATTATTCGTAGCCAATCCGCGGGAGAATACGCCGTATTTTATTATCCGGAGAGATTTTCAACAGATTTATTAAATGAAATTAAAGCCGGAAAATATGCACCCCAATGGATTTATTCAAATGGCTATGTTCAAACGAATTATACTGAAGGAAAAATAGTATACAATACATATAATACCACGACACGAATAGGAAATGACAATTCAATAGAAAATAATATTTTCAGACGCAACGATGCTGAAGCCATTGGAACGGCAATAATAAATAAACAGGAGTATGCCACGATAACAAATAACATAAATGATACAAGAAGCATATACAACAGTACCATTTACAACAATGCGACAAATTCAATAATTAGCAGAAACATATTCAATGATTCAAAAACCGCAACAATAATAACAATAACTTCAAACAATACGAAACCTATGATAAATGATAGCGTTAAATTCACATTCACACTAAAGGATGAATCGAACAATATACTTGCAAATCAGAAGATTACGGCAACAATAAACAATAAAAATTACACATTGAAAACAAACAGTAATGGAACAGCAACGCAGACATACGCTCCTACAGCTGCAGGAGTACAAAAAATTACTGTAAAGTACAATGGAAACAAGATATATGACTCTAAAACCACGAGCACAAATATCACAGTAAGTAAAATAAACACGAAACTAACGCTTACAGCATCAAACAATACACCGATAATAAACAATTCCATCACATTTACTGCCACACTAAAATATAAGAACAATGATAAACTATCAAACCAAAGTATTATATTTACTATCGACAACAAAAACTACACGGTTAAAACTAATGCAAATGGAACGGCAACACAAAGCTATACACCAACAAAAATAGCCAATTTAACTGTCACTGCCAAATATTCAGGTTCTACAGTATATGCCGCCAATTCATCAAACGTTAAAATAACCGTAAAAAATAGAATCAACACTAAAATTACACTCAACATATCAAATGCCGCCCCAGTGGTAAACGATACCATTACAATTAGAACAACGCTAACCGATGCGAACAATAATAAACTGGTAAATCAGAGCATTACAATCACTATCGACAACAAAAACTACACATTAAAAACCGACACAAACGGACAGGTATCCCAGATACACAAAGTTACAAAAGCAGCCACCGTGACAGTTACTGCAAAATACAATGGAAACACCATATACAACGCCAGTACAAATTCCACCAAGATAACGGTCAAGGAAATACTGAAAAGTACAATAACAATTACAGCAAACAATACCCGGCCACGCGTAAACGATAATGTAAAAATTACATTCACCTTAAAGGATGAAAACAACAAAACAATAAACAACCAAGAACTGAAAGCAACAATAAACGGATTGAACATAACCCTAAAAACAAACGGCAACGGACAGGCAACAACAAACTACACCGTCAACAAGAAAGATAAAAGCATCAACATAACGGCAAACTATACAGGTAACAGGACACAGGAAAAAACGAATAAAAACACGATTATAGTCCGATACTACAGGGCAGATATGGAACTGTTAACTGGATCATTTGATACTAAACCGGG
>MUZY01000014.1:7661-7929 GCA_003266065.1 Methanosphaera sp. rholeuAM130 | reverse complement strand
TACCTAAACCCCTTTTTTCTTTTTAAATTAACTATTATTCAATATCCCTAAGTTTTGACATAATTTCTTTGGACAATGGATATCCGTTTATTGAAAAATTTTTTTTGTTATTTAATTTTGAACGGTTGAGATGTACATGCATGTATATCGATTATCATAATTTATGATACCCATTCATTAAATTTATGATATGGCTAATCATATTAGAGGTTTCGCTTATAATATAAATAATTCGCATGGCATAAATGAATTTAAAAGGATTCATTGG
>MUZY01000014.1:7104-7595 GCA_003266065.1 Methanosphaera sp. rholeuAM130 | reverse complement strand
GCATTAGCCAGTTTCAGATAAGTATCATCAGGGTTCAAGTTATGATTTACCAGAAGCAATGCAAGCATCTGGTCATATGATTCATCAACGGCACTGCTGTAGACCTTTCCATGGCCGGATACCACTACAAGTGGCGTTACGCTGGCAGTACCATTTAAATTCAACACATCCTCAACTGCACCATCATAAGCGACGCCGGCAACATTATACGTCATGGTCGTATCTAACGATAGCTTGGACATATCCTCTGCTAATTGGAAACTGCCATATGTTGGAATCTGTGAACACATTATGGTTGTTTTACCTGGATTCTTGCCGATTTCAGTCTCATGAAAATCTCCGACCGCACTGGCATTGCTGCTTAATGCCAGTTTTACAACATCATTACTGGCACTTCCACTCTCATCGGCAACGGTATTTAAGTTAACCCCATCGGTCAACTTGGTATTCTGGCTGATGGCCTTGGGTGATGTGAATGGGATTACATATAC
>MUZY01000014.1:0-7001 GCA_003266065.1 Methanosphaera sp. rholeuAM130 | reverse complement strand
GCACTGTTATGGTTTAACTCGATGATTTCTACGGGAGACGTGTCAAAATAAACAACATAAATAAAACTTGCTCCAACTGCAATAATGCATAGCAATAAGAGTAAACCGATTATTTTCAAGGGCGAAAAAGACGATTTCTTCTTCACCGGAGTCATTAGTGGGTTTCCACAAAATCTACAATTACGAGCATTATTATCATTAACTGCTCCACAATAACTACATTTCATGAAAATAGATATTAGATTAATAGTATATAAATGTTTTAAAAAGAGTGGGGTGGAGGGTTATAGATCTATTCTTCTCTGGTTCATTGGCGTTATAATGATGTAATCCTTCATTCGGTTAATCTGACTATCGGTTAAATCAAGCTTAATCTTCAGGTCATCCAATGATATGATTGATTCTCCCCTATTTCTTAGTTCAATAATCTTTTGTGCCTGTTGTATTTCCATTCCGGGGATACCGGCAATCTCATCTATTGAAGCGGTATTGATATTGACCGTTGGAATATCCTCTTCGATATTACCAGTCATGTCGTCAGAAATGTTCTGGCCATCCTTATCCACTTTCATGCTGTTATTTGATGCATTTGTATTTTGTATAGTATCATCTCGGGGATTGTCTATTGGATTATTGAATTCCCTCTGATTGTTTGATGTTTTGTTGTAATCTGGGTTTGGATTATTGTAATTGTTATTATGTGTTTGGTTATACGGCGTTTTGTTAGTTACCTGATTAATGTTTTGTATTTGGCTGTTAGGTACCTGATAATTGTTTGTTACCTGGCTGTTGTATGATGGGGGGTAATCATCAGCAGGTATTTGGTTATTATTCTGATTCATCTGTTGATTATAATTATTATTGCTATTTTCTAATTTCAGGTAATTCAGGTATTTATTTGCTATGAAAAACGTCCTTATTATGCATATCGCCCATGTTATCAGGTATATTCCGGATAAAGTAACGCCTATTGACTCATCTGGATAAATGATGAGCAGCAGTATCAATGCCGTTGGGAAGAGTTGGTATATTATTCCTTCAATTAACCAGTTTCTATTTTTTACCTTATTTCCTGCATAGATTATACCCACACCGTTTACTAAGAATATGAATGAAAAGATAACCCATAGCAGATTCACAATCTTCCACGTTAACGTATTTTCTTCCATTTAATTTTATCCTCCTTTGACAAATCTGGTGATTTCATCTACATTGTCGTTATGTAACAACCGTTGATGAACTTCAATAAGTATGGTTGGCTATCTGTAGTTTACCAGAACTTCCTTTTCATTACTATGATATTCTTCTTCTTCGAATCGTTCATTTTCAACTTTATTTACTTGTGTATCTGTGTTTTGTTGCATATGCATATTTTGTTCTACCGGACAATTTTTTTCGCTATTGCTGTCTGTCACGGTATTGACGGTAGCGTTTGCATTATGCTCCTGATTTAATCTACCGATTTCTTGAATGTTCACGTTTTCATTATCCACAGTATTCTTATAGCTTTCTTCATCGCTATCAAGCAATTCCTTTCTATGCTTATACAGCAAATACGCCAATGCTATAAATCCTATGATGATTATTATACTTCCATCCAATACGACTGCACTGGCTGCCTGTGTCGGCATCATAAATTGGTTAAATATGTTCATTTCAATCAACTCAATTATCTTAAATATCTATTTGTAATGTTATACTGATGTTTGTACGATTAGTACCAGCAAATTATATATCATATGTACCAGAATACTCAGTAACACGTTTTTAGTCTTAAGATACGGATATAATGTGAAGAAGGTTCCAAATCCCATTATCAGTATGCAGTAAATGATATTTCCATACGTATTTGCATGCATCAATCCAAACAACGCTAGACTAAAGATGGAGGCCACTATTATTGATGTCTTGCGATTATTTGTAAACCTGTACATCAGGTATAACATTATTAAAAACGTTATCACTCTAAAGAGTTCTTCGGATATAATCTGAAATAATGATACGATGAAAGTCAACAGCGTAATTGAACTGTATTCTCCGAAGCTTTGTGTTGTATTGATAATATTGAACGGTACTACGCTATTGATGAGTACATGTATAATTGCAAACAGCAACAATATAAATAAATCTCCCAATACACATAATATAACCAATTTCAGGTCACTTAATTTCGGTTTTTTAAATAAACTGCCTAATTTGCCGTTGGTTGCAATAACAAATGGTATTGTCATCGCTAAAAAAATAATTAATTCTTCCTGATGAGTCTGAAATTTAACCGGACCAAATATTAGAATAATAAATAATACTACACTGAATAACAGAATCAGTCCTGTTTTTCTAGAAAAGATCTCCTTATTCTTATAATACGGAAAATCCTTATCTTTGTCTTCAAACTCAAAATATTGATTTTGATTCATAAAACCATCCTTTATTCATTTATATATCGAAGTTAGAATCTATCTTATATTATTAATTTGATAATCAATAAAAATAAATTCCTTTTTTTAATCCTTTGAATTTTAAATTCTATTGATATAATCTAATGATTTGTTAAAAGTCATTATTAAATTGTGGTAATTTTCACGGTCTAAAATTATTTGAACAACTGTAAAAATCAAAAAAGAATAATTTAAAAAGAGGGGGTTAATGGGTTAAAATAATATTTAACATTATTATCTTTATTGTTTTATAATCTAAATGTTTTTCATATGTTTTTTGAAGTTATTTGATTTTTATCGTACTTGATTGGTGTGTGCTTGAGTGCTTGTCATCACCTTCATAAATTACTTCAATATTTTTCGTCTCATTTGTTGTAGGAGTATAATCTATCGAATACTCTCCGTTACTATTTGTATGTGCAATAATCTCTTTGCCGTCAATTTTAATTTTTATTTCGGCATTTGCTACGGGAGTATTGTGTTCGTCAACCAAAGTTCCATTAATCTTTGTAGGCTGGTTTTCGATTATGTCGTTTTCCAGTTTTACTTCCAGTTTCGTGTTCACTTTCGTATCTTCTGTCGTGGAATTATTTGCAGTTGCCCTTTTATTGTCCGTATCGGTAGTGTTTGCCGTGTCCGTATCATTATTTGCGGTGTTGTTTTCCACATGATGGTGATTGTCATGATCATCATCTTTTTTATCATCAGTAGTGTTGTTGTGGCTATTGTTTTCGGTGGTATGAGTTGTATTGTAGTTGTCTGTTGTGCTGTTATGTGTTGTATTGTTGTTGTCTGTTGTGCTGTTATGTGTTGTATTGTTGTTGTTTGGATTATTATTGGTACTGTTTTGTGTATTGTTGTGAGTGTTGTTTTCTGTTGTATTTACATTATCATGATTGTCTGTGGCGTTATCTTTAGTATTATTGGCTGTTGTGTTGTTTGAAGGGGTGGTGTTGTGGCTGTCAACACTTGTATTTTCCGTTTGACTGTCATTAGGTGAATTATTGCCTGTTGTCAGATTCTTATTGTCCTTGTCATGATTATTGAATATTTTGCCTAAAATGTAGTTATAGGTATCTTTGTAAGCGTTTGTATTATTTTGGTCGTTATTTGTATGGGCAGTAGTGTTGTTTTCTGTTGTGTTGTTGCTATTGTTGTTGTCATCTGTCGTATTGTTTACGACTTCAAAGAAGGTGTAATTGGTACATCCATAGTAATCTTCGCTTTCTTCAAAGGTAACACTTACATTTTGGCTTCCATTTTCAGTATCATTATATTCCAGAGTATAACTGCCGTCATATTTTGTTTTAACGTCAAATTCATTATTTGATATTTTGACTATTACATCACGGTTGCTTAATGGATTATCGGATTCGTCTAATAGATAACCCTTTATGATGGTACTCTCACCACGTTTCACGGGACTTTTTGCAGTCACGTTAATGTTCGTATTTATTTTTGTCGGCGTTTCAATTACTTCCGGCGTGTTGTTAACGTCTGTAACGTAATCGGTCGAATTGTTTTCAAATGGCATCGGGTTTGTATCGTTGTTGTATGGCAGTACAGATGATACCGCAAAGATGAATACCAACAGTAGACAGCATACGCCGATTATTTTTCTGTCTGTCGATAAATTTTTAATGTCATCAAACAGTCCTTCATTTTCATCATATGTTCTGTTCGTTGATTTATTACTTTCTGTAGGATATCGTGGTGCCGGTTCTAATTTTTTACCACAGTTATCGCATGTTTTATTTATATTTGGGTTTATATGGCCACAATTATCACATATCATTTGCTTCCTCCGTAAATATGCTTGTGGATTGTATTCACATATTTGAGTATTTCCATATTATATTATCCTTTCTATATAAATATATTTTGTCATATCCAAAGAAAATTTTCATTTTCAATAGGGGTCATTTCATTCATAAAAGTCTTAAAATAAAAAGGATTATTATAAATCAAAAACATAGTATTATTATTGAATAATCAGGGCATGAATTAAACAATATCCTAATAGAAAAATATCGTGTGGTAACTAGATGAATCAAATAGTATATGAATTGGTAGTATTTCTCCATCTGATGGGCTATCATGATACAAAACTAAAATTACTGACAAACATGTATCAAAATAAATTGGAAATCGAGAATGAAGCTATCATACAAATAATTAATGATGTAATCTCCGATTTAGAGAAAAGAAATGCTCATGAGTCTATCATTGCTAATTTATATAATTATATAGATAGGATTAGATCTGAAAGTCAATATTAACTATTTTTTTCTATAATTATTTCATAAGTCATATCCTAAAAGACTAAAATGAATAGTTATTCTTGAATATAATACTTTTTTTTAGGGATATGGAGCATAATCTTTGAAAAAGATTAATAAAAGTAAAAAAAGAGAATTTTGAAGTCCTTTTTATAAAAAAACAACTTCATAAATTTCATTATTAACAATTGACATTTTTTATGTATATATGTTATTTTTTTCTATCGTTTAAGCCAGTACCTGGTTTAGTACGTCTTCGCTATTTGTTACGACTTTGACTATTTTACCGTCTTCGATGTATTCGAATTTATATTCGGTTTTACCGTCATCTTCATCTGTTTTGAAGAATCCTTTTTTATCTCCGATGGTTTTTTCCTGATAGCCGGCAGGACTTATGGAATCAATCTTTCCGTTATTTCTGAAACCTACCGTATATTCAATTTTATCTCCTGTAGGATTTTTGAATTCTACAGTTGTTTTAGCGTCTACAGCAGTTCCATCTATATCTTCTGAGTTATCATCGTCTGTGGCTGCACTGTCCATATCCTCTTCGACTTCGGTATAGCCGTCAAGTATTTTGAACTGTACATCATTTAATTTCATAACATTATTTTCGATGATTTTTGTTTCGGTGGTACTAGTAGCAGAGATTGCTGAAATTGCAAGGCTTGCAGCTATTAATACTACACCTATCAATAATAATTTTCTCATATGCATATTAATCACGTGATTATATTTGTATATTGTTATATAAAGATTTTATTATAATATGAATTATTTTATATTGATTAAATTTGATGAACAATTTTTATTTTATTATCATTAGTCTTCAATGAACTTTCAATGCCGATTTGTCCCGTCTTATTTCATGTTAATGAAGTTTCTTTATCAAATTATTAGGTCACTTAAGTTAATCAATATGCACTGCAATTTATTTAACTTATCTTAATTGACTGATTTACTTTTCATCTTTCGGACATTCAAATTAATCAATAATAAAATCCAATATTCTCCTTGATAATAATTATTTTTCAAAAAAAGTAGTATAATTGAGTAAAAATTCTTTTTACTCTTCTATTGCAAATCAAAAGTTTTTTCATAGAATGCGTCAACGGCATACGTTCCATTTTCCAGTTTCTGTTCAGGGGTTAGTTTTTGTTTGAAAATGCTTATTTTAACCTTCTTAGGGGTTAAGTTTTGCGTGTTTTCCTCCATGGTGATGTTTTCATTTATTGGAATGCCGCCGATGGTGACATTTTCAAGAACCGTACTTGACTTTCCCATAAACTGGTTCTCGCTTGTGTAAAATGCAGATTCGCAGTCCAAAACTTCAAAGTTTCCACCGGCCGCCAATGAATAATTCAATTGATAACTGGTATCATTATTCACGGTATGTGTGATTATCTGAGGATTTACCACATCAACGCCTGCATTATTGTACACTACCGTAAGCGTGAAAACAATCAACAATAGTGCCGTTATGAAAATTACGAATGCATGTTTATGATTCATTAGGATTACCTCCATTTGTTTAATAGTAGTATATGAATAATTAAGAATATATCTTCTACTAATATATTGGTAAGTACCAATTAAAAATAATTATTAAATATGTGTGGGATGATATTTATTACATAATGATTTAATAATTATTTGTAGGTGAATATCATGTGGACAGAGAATTTGATAGATGTTAGAAATGATGTGAATTATTTGGTAAAGCTCATTGAAGATATGAGAGTTGATATTAAGGATTTTTATAATTTGGAACTTGAATATGTGTCTAATAATACAGAAGTATATTCTAATATTGCTTCAATAGAATCTGATTTAAGTTATATTTCGGATAAT
Organism: Methanosphaera sp. rholeuAM130; assembly: GCA_003266065.1. Classification (GTDB taxonomy): domain Archaea; phylum Methanobacteriota; class Methanobacteria; order Methanobacteriales; family Methanobacteriaceae; genus Methanosphaera. Next base: position 433 of record MUZY01000014.1, on the reverse strand, counting down.
ACTTCAAAATCAAATAAAACTTCAAATGATGATGTGGTTAAGGCCATTGAAAAATTGGGTACATCCGTAAATAATTTGGATTCAAAAATAGACAGAAACAATGAATTGTTAAGTGAATTGATAAATGTCATGAAAGAAAAACAGTGAATGGAAGTATTTTTTCTATTAAAACTTCATATAATCATTTTTTTTATCGTATTCTTGGTGTAAAATATCTTAAAAAGAAATAAAAAAAGTTGGGGAGGTCATAATAAGGTTATTCCTTGATTTCGGATAATTCTTCATGGAATTCGTTCATCAATCTTTGGAATTTGGATCCTTCTGATGCGGATACCCATTCATGTTTGAACCTTCTTTGATCGATACCCATCTCGTCAAGGATATATCTAATCATCTGTGCCCTTCTTCTCCATTTATAGTTTCCCGCATCATA
>MUZY01000066.1:10609-14182 GCA_003266065.1 Methanosphaera sp. rholeuAM130 | reverse complement strand
TAACATTGTCGAAGGATAACTTACTTTAGGATAGGACCAAACGATTATGCTCGTTTGCAAACTAAACAAACATGGAAAACCATTAACACCATGCAAACCAAGAAAAGCAAGAATATTATTAAAACAAAAGAAATTAAAATTAATAGAACCCATTAAAGGGTGGATGAAAGATTGGAGGACGGCAATTGGGTCGTGTCATAAAGAGGACACAGATCCTAACCGTAAAAAAAATGAACAAAAAGTTAATCTCAATAATATTAATCTTTGGATTATTGTCGGTTTCATTTACCGGCGTAATGGCTAATCAAACTGTTGATGATGTGCAAACAGAATCCGCTGACGAATCACAGGATTTGACGACGACTGATGTTGAAGAAACACCTGAAGTAACATCTACGGCTGAAAATGAAATACAGGAAGATGATAATTCAACGGACAATTCTACGGATAATAATACTGCTAACGATAGTGCAGTCATGACATCCGATGAAAAATCAGAAAGTATAAATGCAGTTTCTAAAGGATTGGATGACTTAACCGATACTGAAAGTTTAAAGTTCTATGATGAATTAAGAAACGCAAATACCAATGGTCAATACGATGAAATATTGAACATGCTGGATAATTATTATAACTACACCCCCGATGACTTTGCCGATGCATTCAGCAAGTTAAGCGATGAGGATTATAATGCGTTATCCGAGATATTTGAATTTTCACACGACATCTACAATTCTGAAAGTTCACAGGATAGGGCAAACAAGACGATAGATATCCTTGATGATATTATGGACTTGGATGTTGAAAACGGTGAAGACTTCGTTGAAATATTGAAATTCTTCAATGACGGAAAATTTGACAATATCCTCGATATTCTGGAAAACAGTGAAAGCTACACCTTATTTGACTTATACCATGAAATCAGTCTTTTAAGCGATGAGGACTTTGAAGCATTCAACAGTTTCATCCAATTATTGGATATGTATGACGGTGATGATGAGGTAGATATAGTATCAATATTTAACTCCAACTCAAATGCTAAAACAGGTGCTGATGGTGGCAATGGTCATGCTGCATGCACGGTTAGCTCAAAAATATCAAAGTACAGCGGTCAAAAAATATTTAAGGAGCATAAAATAACATCCTTCAGTCCAAGTAAAATCGGGCTGATAAGACTGTTACTCTCCAAATACTTTGATGGTGAAATAACCTTTGATCAACTGGTGGACTTATTGAATAAGGAAGATATTGATACATCCGACTTAAAACAAAACCCTGACGGATCACTTTCATGGTTTGGATTGGACAGCATCCTGTTTGGTGATAATCCAACCGATGACGATGATATGGATATCTCTGATGATTCTACAGATACGGATGATGATGAACAATCAGCCGATGCATCAGACAATGCAGACTCATCCAGTGCAGGTAATTCACACCAATCGGGCAGTCAATCAGATGATGAAGCTCAATCAAATGATAATTCTCAACAGGAAGAATAATCATTTTTTAAACCCCCCTTTTTTAATGACTAATTTTGGATCAAATTTGTTTTTATGATTGGTATGTGTAAAATTATTATCTGAAAATTATTAATAATCATATTACATATATACTATTATCAATCAAAGAAATTTAATAGTCATCAGAAATGTTTTATTATTTATTTTCGGGTAAGGTCGATTGCATGTTGAATAAGAAAATATCGTTCTTTATAATAATTGTCATGCTTTTAATATTCGGATTATCAATAGTTACGGCCGGCGATAATTCAGAATATACTGCATCGGACTCTGCGGATTGCATTAATGCTGCATCTGCGGAAGGTAATACGGATTCTTTCCAATCAATGGAAAAATCATATGATGAAAAAAAACAGTCCTCAGAATATACTGCTCAATCTGACACTTCCGCCGGCAATATTCAAAAACGGGATAAGGACATTAAAACCTCAAAGAGGATAGTAATCACCAATCAAACGTTCAACACATATTTTACGGATAAATACCTTAATGACAGGGTATCAAATGGTGATGTACTGGATTTTCAGGGAAACTTTATCGGTGATGAATATTCGATGTACATCAACAAGGCGGTTAACGTCACATCATCTACAGGGGATGCGTATATTTATCTTAACACCTCTGCAAACGACTGGTTTGGAGGGGATGACGTGGCGGCCTTTACGATAACCAAAAGCGGGGCATATACCAATGTTAGCCATATATACTTCTATAATTCACAGATATTTGTCAAGAATTCCCATCACATTATATTCAATAACATCTCTGCCATAGTGGAATCCAGTACCGTAGGTCGCGGTGTAGGACAGACATCAATACGGGAAAATTCAAGCTTTGTCACGGTAGAAAACAGTACCTTCTCCACCAAGGATCAGTGGGGCGGATGTGTATTGGTACTTGCATGGGCAAACAACTGTACGGTACGTTACAATACAATAAAAGGTATAGGTGAGGTTGGAAATCTCTTTTATCTGACGACGTTTAATGTGGAGGGAGATTTGCCCCGTGATGAAAACGGAAACTATGACTATAACATGATTAACGTCAACAATACCTTTGAAAACAACATGCTAATCGGGCCGGGCTATGCACAGGGAATGTGTTACGTCATATGTCTAAGCGGTACAAACAACAGAATAGTAAACAACACGGTTTTAAACTATAACGGTTATGGAATAAATGTACAGGCATACTCCTTCGACTATGACATGAGGACACTCATAGCCAACAATACCTTAATCGGAAGCAACTTCTTCATGCCGAACGGTTCAACCGTAATAAACAATACCTGTACCGGAAACTTCAGTATGGGTACACGAAGTATCGTGGAAAACAATACATTCTCAAACATAAAACTCATCTATGACAATCTCACACTGGCAAATACCAATGTGGAGAATGTGCTTATATCAACCGAAAGAAGTAACATCACCATAGAAAACTGCAACATAACCGGTAATCTTACATTAAAGGGTTCTAGTATTGCGGAACTGCCGACAAACGTTACCATAAGAAACAACTATATCGGCGAAAATCTGATTCTTAACGGATCCAAGAATCTGACAGTAACGAACAACACCATCGCCAAGCAGATAATATTCTCCTCAAAAAACAGCATGAACAACAACGTAACGATATCCAACAATACGATAATAACTGATGAGGAATATACCATTCTTGTAAACAAGAAGGTACGGGGATTGAACATATCCGACAATTACCTGCTAACCGACACGGCGGTGGGTAACGATACGATATACTTCAATGCAGAGTATGAGGATTATATTATAAAAAATGATATGAAACAATTCAGATTAAACAATTCAAACTACAACAGGTTCTTTGATGAAGATGGAAATTTAAGAAGTCATATTCCAGCCGATGACGTTGCACTGCTTCTAACGGGCAACATGAATAACAGGAAATTCACATTCACTAATGGAAGCGTTAACTTTACAAATCCGATGGGATATAATTTGATAGGATGCAGCGTTGAGGTCAAGGCTGATGCCAACGTCTCTTTGAATAAGATTAAAGTGGATAGGAT
>MUZY01000066.1:7121-10600 GCA_003266065.1 Methanosphaera sp. rholeuAM130 | reverse complement strand
GTTACACTCCGTGTTGCAGGAGCCATAACCAATAAAAGCTTTGTATTTGTCAATGGAAGCGTTAACTTTACAAATCCCAATGGATATAATTTAACTTCAAGCAGCGTTTATGTAAAGGCCAATAGCAGAGTTTCTTTAAACAACATTAAAGTGGATACTGTTACTTATGAATTGACGGGTTCTAATTATGCAAGGTTCTTCAATAATGACGGTACCATAAAAGAGGATATATTAGATAACAATATTACTTTTGTCCTTGCCGGCAATATGAATAACAGGAAGTTTGTTTTCACAAATGGAAGCGTTAACTTTAGCAATCCTAAGGAGTATAATCTGACCGGCTGCAGCATCGAAGTCAAGGCTAATTCAAAGGTTTCTTTGAATAAGATAAAAGTGGATAGGATTACTTATGAATTGACAAATTCCAATTATAACAGGTATTTTAATGCTGATGGTACTTTTAAAGTTGACACGGTGAACAATAACGTCACATTGCTTGTAGCTGGAGCCATCACAAATAAAAGTTTCGTTTTTGTCAACGGTAATGTTAACTTTACAAATCCTAACGGATATAACTTGACCGGCTGTAGTGTTGAAGTCAAGGCTGATGCCAACGTATCTCTAAATAAGATAGAAGTGGATAGGATAACCTATGAATTGACAAATTCCAATTATAACAGGTATTTCAATTCTAATGGAACTTTTAAAATCGACACGGTAAACAATAACGTTACGTTGGTTATTGCAGGCAATATGAATAACAGGAAGTTCGTATTCGCCAATGGAACTCTTAACTTTAGCAATCCTAAGGGATATAATCTGACCGGCTGCAGCGTTGAAGTCAAGGCAAACAGCAAAGTCTCATTAAACAACATTCATCCGGACAGGATAACTTACGAATTAACGGATTCCAACTATAACAGACTCTTCAATAACGATGGAACGTTAAAAATTGACACTATAAACGACAACGTTACCCTTGCCGTAGCAGGTAATATGAATAACAGGAAGTTCGTATTCACCAACGCAACAGTAAACTTTACCAATCCCAACAGTTATACTATAACAGCATCTACTGTGGAGGTCAAGGCTAATGCCGATGTCATTCTAAACAAAATCAAAGTCGACAGGATTATTTATGAATTGACGGATTCCAACTATGAAAAGTTCTTCAATGATGATGGTGAATTTAAGCTTGACGCGGTTAACAATAACATAACCTTGCTTGTTGCTGGAAATATGCATGACAAAAACTTCATATTCACCAACGGAACACTTAACTTTACCAATCCCAAGAATTACACATTCACAAACAGTACAGTAACAGTTAGATCCAATGCAGATGTGCTTTTAAATAAAATAAATGTCGACATGATAACCTATGAATTGACGGATTCCAATTACGTTAAATTCTTTAACGATGACGGCACACAAAAAGATGATATAATCAAAGATAATGTCACCTTATTAGTTGCAGGCGATATCCATAACAAGGATTTCAAATTCGATGAGGCCACGATAATATTCACAAATAAGGGGGATTACACATTATACAATGCCACTATAGAAGTAACATCAAAGGCACAATTATTCATCAACGGATTGATAATTCGAAACGAGTATACGAACGTCGACAATGTCATTTTACTGGATTCAAAAAACAATATGATAAACGATACCCGAATTGACGTCTATACCAACACACAGACACATGCAATACGTGTATCCGATGATAACAACACGATATCCGATGTTAACGTAACAGTCCAAGCAGGCAGTTATCAGGCAGGCTCACTGGCAGCATATGCTGTAACCATAGAAGCAAAAGACGTTTCCGATAACGTAGTGAATACTAAGATTGCCAACACAAAGATTGACGTCAACGGCTCTGACAATGCATATGGATTAAACGTGGCCAAAGCTACTGATTTAACCGTATCTAATCTGACCATTAATATAAACTCGAACAATGCAAGTTATCCGGTTTATATCACAGACTCAAATAATGTGACCATATCGGGTCAAATTACATCAAATGCAACAAATAATGCATATGCTGCATATGTTAGCCAAACTGGCATGGATAAAACAACCAACATAACCTTCAGTAACTTTGATGCAGATGTCACATCAGACAGCATAAAGGCAATTACATTAGATGGAGTACGGGACGTTACGATTGAAAATTCAAGATACGTCCTTGAAGGAAGGAATATAACGGCTTTGGATGCAGTCATGGGGGGAGATTCAAAAAATATTCTTGTCAACAACATAACGGTTCAAATACACACGACAGACAATTCAACACTTGTATCATTGGATAACGTTACGAATGCCAATATTACAAATTCACAGTTCAAATCCAATATCGGTGAAGGAATAATGATAAACGATTCACGCGACATACTGGTGGACAGTAACTATGTCAACGTTACAAGCGATTATACGGTAGAAGTAACTGATTCCATCAATACCAACGTGACCAATAACGGATTGTATGCCTTAAATGAGGAGGGTGATGCATCAGTAAGGGTAAGCGATTCAACGGCAAGCGTACATGACAACAACATATTAAACAGCATTGTAAGGATTTCAGGAAACTTAACTGTGTATAAACCCTCTGATATAACGGTAACTGTAACGGATTTAAACGGTAATCCAATAAGGTATGGATCTGTATCGTTAATCGTAAACGGTGAAGACAATGAAGTTCTATTTACCGGGGCAAGTGCAACCTTCGCTTATACTCCACAGACTATGGATGATGTGGATGTCACTGCAGTATACACCAGTCCAAATAAGTTGCAGATAACCAACAGCACAACATTGGAAGTATCCATGATGGATACCTCCATGACTTTAACGTCAATGACTGCCTTGGTTAATCAAACAGTCACAGTTACCGCCACAGTAAACGACGTTTTAGGAAATGCCGTCAGGGATGGACTGGTGACCTTTGCCGGTTGTGACGGTACATCATTGGGTACTTACGATGCATCCGGTGGTCAGGTATCCGTAAACGTAAGTTATCCCGAAGTTGGCGTGTATAATATCACGGCAACATATTCAAATTCAAGCAAGTACAAAGCCTCAACTGCCAACGCTACCGTAACGGTCAATATGGTAAATATGGATATAAAAGGTACTTTGACAGTATTTACCCCTGCCGCAATATCTGTTGAACTTACTGATCAAAACGGTAATCCTGTCATTGAGGGTAGCGTTGCGGTTTATGTAAATGGTAAAAATCAGAGTGTAACATTCAAGGGTGGAGTGGCTGTGCTTAACTATACTCCACGGGATATCAATGACGTGAACGTTACTGCAATATATACTACGACTGATGACTTCTCGGTAAATAAGAGCACAACATTAAAGGTTGCTCAGATAGATACCAGCATGACCTTAACCTCCAGAACTGCATTGGTCAATCAGGTGGTAACCGTCACTGCAACCTTAAGGGATGCATTGGGAGCTAA
>MUZY01000066.1:1775-7111 GCA_003266065.1 Methanosphaera sp. rholeuAM130 | reverse complement strand
GTGTATAACCTCACGGCAGTCTATTCGAATTCCCGCATCTACAAAAATTCAACTGCCAAGACAAATGTAACTGTAGGTAAGGTTAACATCGCCGTATCCGGTAATCTGACTGTATTTACTTCCGGTAAGATAACGGTTAAAGTGACCAATCAGAATAACTCCCCTGTAACGGCGGGCAGTCTTGAAGTAAAGGTAAACGGCAGGAAACAGAACATCACGTTCACGGGTGGGGTAGCTGTGCTTAACTATACTCCACTTAGTATGGATAACGTTAACGTAACTGCTTTATATACTACGACGGATAACTTCCCTGTCAATAAAACATCATCGTTAAAGGTGGCCATGATAGCTACTAAAACATCCTTAACGTCAAGGGTTGTTCTGGTAAATCAAAACATAAGAGTTACTGCAAATGTTAAAGATGCATTGGGAGCTAATGTCAAGGATGGTATGGTGTCATTTACGGACAGTACCGGCAAATCTTGGGGTAGTGTCAGGGTTGTTAACGGTGAGGCATCCGTTGATGTGAGTTATTCGAAGGTTGGCGTCTATAACCTCACGGCGGTCTATTCGAATTCCAGCATCTACAAAAATTCAACTGCCAAGACAAATGTAACTGTAAATAAGGTTAACATTGCTGTATCCGGTAATTTGACTGTATTTACCCCATCAAGCATAACTATTAAACTGACCAATCAGAATAACTCCCCTGTAACGGCGGGCGGTCTTGAAGTAAAGGTAAACGGCAAAAAACAGAATGTCACATTCAAAAATGGGGCAGCAACCCTAAAATACACTCCGGAAAATACCACCAAAGTCAACATAAGTGCAACGTATACAACTGCAGATAATTTCACTGTAAACAGGACTCAAACATTGAACGTAAATAAGATAGCCACAACGTTAAAGGTAACATCAAATAAAAAGGCGCCAATGGTAAATGAAAAGGTAGAACTAACCTTCACGTTAATGGACAAAATGAAAAATCCACTAACAAATCAAAGGATAATTGCAAGTGTAAACAATAGGAATTACACTGTTGTCACAGACAACAAAGGCATGGCAACACTTGAATATTCACTGAATAAAAACAGTAAAAACCTGACGCTGACGGCAAACTATAATGGCAACACGTCCTATCTGGCAATCGGTACTAATCTGACATTAAACAGGACATATAAATTGGACATGGAATTGCTCACCGGATTGTTCAACACGAAACCGGGGGATACAGTCAAACTGGTGGCACACCTAAGGGATAACGGCGTCGATATTGAGGGAGGACAACTGGTATTCAAACTCAACGGCTTATCACTTAAGGATGAAAACGATAAGGCGGTAGTGGTAACAATCAGAAACGGACTGGCAATACTCGAATATAAAATCCCCGATACGCTGTCTGCCAAAGTACATAAACTGACGGCTGTATATGCGTCAACTTTATACGGAAGAGTAGAACTGGATACGCCGATGACAATAGCCAAATACACCACACACATTGACGTAAATCCAATCTACACAACAGGTAACAATACACGAGTCAAAGCACAGGTTGTAGATCAGAACAACCATGCATTAAACAAGGAAACTAAAATCTGCATAAAGATAAACGGCAAAAGCTACACATTCAACACGCCAAACGGTACGATTGATTACACAATCAATCAAACATTCAAGGACGGATACTACAACATAACAATAATAAGTGGAGAAAACGGCAAGTATATGGCATCAACAGTCAAAACCTTGCTTGTCAAATCCAAAACTCCCGTAGTGACCAATTACATAAACAATACACTGAATACCAAAACAGTACTTAAAAGTGGGGATATAAAGACGGGTTCAGTTATGAGCATACTTACAGGTTCATCCACCGTAAAAGTAGGTGATAGGCTTAAACTGGTAGCACACCTATCGGAGGATGTGGTTGATATAACTGGCGGACAGCTGGTATTTAAAATAAACGGCATGTCACTTAAGGATGAAAACGATAGTGCCGTAATCGTTAGCATCAAGGACGGTCTTGGAATACTTGACTATAAGATTCCCGATACGCTGGGAGCAAGAACGCATAATCTGACAGCAGTATACGTATCAAAGAAATACGGCCGTATAAATCTTACAACTGCATTGACGACAAATAAGTTAAACACCCACATCGATGCAGAGCCTATATTTACAAAAACAAGCACTGCATACATAAAGGCACAAATACTTGATGACAACAATCAACTCATAAACAGGCAAACGACCGTCGTAATAAAAGTGGACGGTAAAAGCTACACGATAAACAATACAAACGGTAAGATAAACTTCAAAGTTCCATTTAATCTTACGCAGGGACTGCACCAGGTAACTATCATCACGGGAGAAAACGGTAAATATCTCTCAAGCCGTGCAAATACTGTACTGATAAGAACATGAACAACGTTTTAACCCCCCATAACATTCTTTTTTTATAAAAATGCACGGTAGTAAATTACTCGTTACAAAATAAAAGATAAAAGTAACAAAATATATGATTTCCTCCTGATATAACATAAGAAGTATATTGAAATATTGTGGAACTGGAAGAATAAGAATAAGTAATATAATTATTGAAATTGTGGATGATTAAATTATATGTTTTGTTGTAAAGTTGGTGATCTTTTAGGTGTAATGTATTATTTTAGTGGCATGATATTAACTTGAATTATTAACATTACTACATGTTTAATAGGTGTGTCAAAAGATGACACACCCATGAACTACCCATAAAACAGAACTTTATTAAATCATTAATTAACTATTAAATAAAAATAACTCTTAAATCAGTAGATTAAGAGATAATCATTTTATAACTATTTCTCTTACCACTGATTACCCTTTTAAAATATGCATCAAGTCGACTTCAACATATTATATACAATAGTATGTACTATGTTAGTAATAAATATTATGTTACTTTCAAACTCATATGATTAACATTATAATAGTAACTGTCACTGGCAGGTGCCGTTAATAGTAAACATATCCTCTCTTGTTTTGTTTTACAGTGTATCATAGTTGAACTTACCGTTAGTACGGGGGATATTGGTTATATCCAGTCCTGCTATTTTTTTATGTTNNTTGTACTGTTTGCTACATTCACATATTGATATGCCTCGTTTACCTTTACTGTTGTGGTGGTGGTATTTGTTATCATAGTTATATGTGGTAATGTAACGATTTGCCATGTGCTAACTCGTATCGATGTAGACGTAATGTATATATCCACTATTGTTTTCACCATTACGAGAGAAGATCCATAGGATATCCTGCTTGGACATCTTATCATCCAGATCAGTTGATTCCCATACGGCGATGAATGCATCACTTGTATGAATCTTATAGGGTGTATTGTTATATTCGCCCATATCCTCCAATACGTCAACAGTATTCCCCCTATATATTCATCCTTCTTGTAATCCTTCCATACTTTTTCTTTTACATATTCCTTATTGTCTGTATCATTCATAATATTATTCACCATCCTAAAAGTAGTTGATATATGTCATTTTTATTGTTCTTTTTTCTTTTTAAATACATCATGTCGTACATGAATTCACCATCACTCTTTCTAATATCACCCTTATAGCGTATACGAATAACAGTACCTTCAATGACTTCATCCATCTTCTTATCCAAACGATAACATCCCCACACGTCACGGCACCTGCCGTCGGATAAGCGGATGACATAGAGGTTATGATTCCACTTGCCAATGTTGAACTTTTTTTCTACAAGCTCGCCCGCAATTGTATCACCAGGACGTTCCGGAATCCATGTACCCTCATTAACCTTAACCCAGCCCTCATCCTCACCCTGTGTGGATTTGGTGCTGCTGTTTAAAATATTCTTAAACTCCACTACACTTACACCTCCCCTATAAAATTAAGTAACTAAGTGTTCTCTTGTTTTAGTTCCATGTTAACAGTATATGTCAAAGGTAAGAAAATCCGGGCAAAAAATATGTTGCTTAATCTATTTTAGATAATTTTTTTCTAAAGGAGGTAAAAAACTCCATCCAAACAAAAAAAAATTAGATAAAAAAACAACAAAATCCGCCAAATACACAATATACAATAACCATAGACTCCCATACAATATAAAAATAACATAACTAAAAAATAAAACATCAAATAAAAAAAAGACAGTGAAACAACAAAAAACATATAATAACAGTAAAAATGACCAAATACATATAAATAAGTATTAATAAAATAAATACCAAGCTTTAATNNNNAAAAAAATAATAGGAATGAGGAATATGAACAATAAAATAATAAAAACATTCATACTTGTTACGCTACTGGCAGTACTTGTAGCCGTAGCCAGTGCAAGTGAAGTATCCACGGATACCACAAGCACACCTACAACAGTTGATGTACCAGATGATGTTGTAGGCATGGATACTACTCCCAGTGTAGTGGAAGATACAACACCCACAACAACGGGTACCCTACAGGAAAGCGTAACAAGTAAACAAATAGAAAATAATGAAATAATTAAAGAAGAAAAAAATAAGAAAACAGCATATTTCGATGTAAGCAGTTCTGATGATTTAAGAACTGCATTTGATAGTACTAATGAGGAGGTGACTGTTAACATTATCGCGGACATAACACTCTACATAAATCCAAGTTTAAATCCCGATATAAATACGTTGACAATTGAAGGTAACGGACATACAATAAATGGATCCAACACACACAGGTTCCTTGATATAGAATCAAGAACTACTGTGAATATAAAAAACCTCACCATCACCAACTGCTATTATATTGGTGATGGAGGTGCAATATACAACAATGGTACTCTTACCATAACCAACTCCAACCTCACACACAACACCGCAACACAATGGGGAGGAGCAATAAACAATAATCATGGTACACTTACCATAAACAACTCCAACCTCAACAACAACACACAATGGGGAGGAGCAATACATCAATATTATGGTACTCTTTACATAACCAACTCTAACCTCACACACAACAACGCAACAACCCGTGGAGGTGCAATAGACAACGAATATGGTATTGTTACCATAGCCCACTCCAACTTCAACTACAACACCGCAGTATATGGTGGTGCAATATTCAATTTAGGTATTGATGTAGACTGGGCTGACTGGGGTACTCTTACCATAACAGACTCAAATCTCACACACAACACCGCAACACAATGGGGAGGAGCAATAAACAACGATAATTTTGCTACTCTTAACATAACCAACTCCAACCTCAACTACAACACCGCAAACGATGGAGGAGCAATAATTAACTCTGGTACTCTTAACATAACCAAGTCCA
>MUZY01000066.1:1538-1692 GCA_003266065.1 Methanosphaera sp. rholeuAM130 | reverse complement strand
AGTCCAACCTCAACTACAACACCGCGAGCATTGATGGAGGAGCAATATACAACTACTATGGTGCTGCTACAATTTATAATAATACCTTTACTAACAACTTAGCAAAATCCCCAACATCAACAGAAAATAAAGGAGCAATAATAGACGAAGGACG
>MUZY01000066.1:468-1521 GCA_003266065.1 Methanosphaera sp. rholeuAM130 | reverse complement strand
TCAACAATATACACAAACAATTATTTTGAAGTTTTTGGGGAGATATATCCTGTTAGCATAACATTTAACACCTTTGTTGACCAGCCACGAAATACAACAATCATAATATCCACCAATAACACCACCACCCCTACCCTAACAGATAAGATAAACATAACACTGGAATTGAAGGATGATTTTGATTTACCAGTAACAGGAGAAAATATAACAGTCACCATTAATCAAAATACAAGAAACCTGACAACAGACTCAAATGGTATTGCCAGTATAGAATACCAAGTGGTAGATACTGAAACTGTCATTAATGCAACCTATCCTGGTAAAGAAGATGAGTATAATGCCACAAACACAGTATTAACTCTGGTTGCCGATAAGATGGAAACAAAGTTACTCGTAGATGACGTATCCGCCTTGGTGGGAAAAGCATTCACAATAAACGGTACATTACTTGACATTAACGATAAACCAGTAGTGGGTGTACTTGTAAACATAACTGTCAACGGCACAAAAACCAATGCAACAACCAATGAAATGGGACAATTCAACACGACAATGACACTGCAAGAGATGGGAGAATACCCAGTAAACGTTACATTCTATGAAAATGAGGTATACAAAGAATCAAACAACAACACCTCCCTTGTAATAGCAAGTAAAACAGATACACAATTAACATTAAATGTATCCAACAGTACACCTGTAAACAATACAATGATAACCATAACAGTAAACCTAACAGACAATACCGGTGAACCACTGGATAATCAAGAAGTAAACATCACAATAGGAGAGGAAACATTCACTATTTATACAACAAATGGAATAGCAAGCAAGGAATACACTGTCAGTCAACTAGGAGTACAGACAATTACCGCCTCCTATACGGGAAACAATATGTACAATGCCAACTCAACAACAACACAAATAAACGTTATAAAACTGGACACCAAACTAACACTAAATGTATCAGACAATACACCAGTTAACAATACATTGATAACGATAACGGCAACATTAACCGACGCTGTGGATAACAAGTTAGCAGGTCAGAAC
>MUZY01000066.1:0-389 GCA_003266065.1 Methanosphaera sp. rholeuAM130 | reverse complement strand
AGACATCAACGTTATAAAAATTGACACAAACCTAACAGTAACTGTATCCAACACGACTCCAATAAACAGTACCACTATAAATATCACAGTTAAACTCACAGATACCAATGATAACCAATTAGCAAATCAAAACATAACAATAAAAATCAGTGACCAAACATACACACTTAAAACAAACACTAATGGAACAGCCACAGAAACCTACACGCCAACAACACTGGGAATACAGACAATAACTGCAACTTATAACGGTGACAGTCAATATAACAACAATACCATGACAACGAGTATAACAGTCAAGAAGATTAATACAAAACTGGACTTAAAAGTTTCTAACACAGCACCAATCAACAGTACTGCTATTAATATCACTGCTACACTCACGGATA
>MUZY01000234.1 GCA_003266065.1 Methanosphaera sp. rholeuAM130 | reverse complement strand
ACGGATATCATAGTAAAGCACATGCTTAACAACATACTGATAAGAAGAAAAAATAAGATAGACAACAACTATGATGGAAAAACCCTGGACTTTCCTGTATTCTGCATCATAGAAGAAGCACACAACCTCGCATCAAATGCCAGAGATACCAAATCCAAATATACCATAAGCAAAATAGCAAGAGAAGGACGTAAGTTTGGTGTGGGATTATGTCTGGTCAGTCAAAGTCCAAAGGCACTCGACAGTGCTACGCTAAGCCAGATAAATAACCTGATTATACTAAGATTGGTAGAACCCGGAGACCAGAAACACGTACAGAAAAGCAGCGAAAGTCTAAGTAACGACCTGCTTGAACAGCTTCCGTCACTCAATATCGGTGAAGCCGTGATACTTGGTCAAATGACAAAAATACCAACCATGGTAAAGATAGATGAATTCAAAGGAAAAACCGTGGGAAATGATTTGGATATCGTTAAACTATGGCAGATAGATAAACAGGAAAGAGAAGAAAAACGAAAACAAGCTGAAGAAGAATTGGATTTATTATTATAAAGGTAATTAATTATGAAACTTAGAATAGCACACTTTGCAGATACACATTTGGGCTACAGACAATACGGATTGTCCGAACGTGAAAATGATTTCTATGAACGATTTGATGAAATAATAGATCATATGATTGAAAACGAGGTTGACTGCGTAATCCATAGCGGAGACTTGTTTGAAAGTCCAAAACCGCCCATTAAAGCTTTGCTTACTGCCCAACAGGGATTTATGAGATTAACATCCCATAACATTCCGGTTTATGTGATTGCGGGAAATCACGACAAGATGCAGAAAAGCAATACTGAAATTCCACAGAAGTTATTTGAAAATGAACTATTTCATATAATAGAAAAGGGGAAAACCTATGCGATAAATGATGATGTTTTTATTGGAGGATTGCAGTATATCTCCCCTAACTATCAGGAACAGATAAAAGACTTTGCAAATGAGATTAAAGAGGATGCAAAAGATTACAGGTATAAAATCCTCGTATTGCACGGTGGATTGGAGAAATTCGATGCATATTCTAAAGAATTTGAATTGGATACCATACCGGACAACTTCGACTATTACGCTATGGGTCATATACACCAGAGATATCTGACAAATTTCAAAGATGGAATAATATGCTATCCCGGTTCAACCGAGCTAAGAACAAAAAAGGAACTTAAAGATTACAAAGAAAATGGTAAAGGATATGCACTCGTTACAATTGACGACAGCAAGGAAGAAATTGATGTGACATATGTGGATATTCCGCTCAAACGGGAGTACATCATCATGGAAATCAGATATCCCGAACTTGAAGAGAAACTTGTGGAAATAAACAACAGAATTAAAGGCTCATCATCCAAACCCATACTTGACATTACAGTAAAGGAAGGAAACTTTGAAAAAAGTGATGTCCTTGAAAAAATCAATGAAATAATCGGAGACAATGCGTTGAGTATCAGGTGCATCTGTATTCCGACCGATGATGAAAGAATACACGTTCCCCAAGATATCTTAACGCCGGAAAAGGCTCTGGAAAATAGAATAAAAGAGGAACATGACAAAGATGTACAAGGCATAATTACCAACCTGACGTGGAGTCTATACCGTGAACTGTCAATTCCCAATCCGGAAGCGGCCATGAATATTACCGATGACTACTTTGAAAAAAATTATGGGGGCAAATAAATGATTATTCAGGAATTAACTTTAAAGAATTTCAAATCCCATAAAAACAGCAAAATAAATTTCAGCGACGGCATCACCATAATATTAGGTCAAAACGGGGCAGGAAAATCAACATTGCTGGAGGCCATACGATTTGCATTATTCAAAAAAGTGGATGGAAACATTGGAGATTTAGTAAGAAAACCTGTTGACGAGCACGATGACGTCAGTACAATGATGGTCAAACTGAAATTCAGACATAACAATATCGATTATGAACTTGAAAGGATAAGAAAACGTAGCAGCAATACTTCACGATTAAAAAGATTATCCAACGGCAACTCTATTGGAATGACAACCGGTGAAAAACCGGTTACAGATGAAATTGAGAAGATAATCGGCGTTGACAAGGATTCCTTCCTCAATGCTGTTTACATCAAACAAGGAGAAATCACCAGCCTGATTGATAAGACCGCCGGCGATAGAAAAGAACTCATATCCAAACTGTTGAACCTGGATAATCTTGAAAGATCATGGAAGAACATGGCAGACATTATCAAAGAGTATGAAAATAAGCTGGAATTTAATGACAGACTGCTGGCCGATAAAGAAAAAATATTGGAAAAACAAAAAGAAAACAGTGCAGCTACAATAGATATAACGGAAGAAATCCAAAGGGATTCGAAAGAAAAAGAAAAGTTGACCGAATCATTAAAAAGATTGGAAGAGGAAGTTAAATCATTAAATAATAAGAAAGAAACGTTTGACAAAAATAATATTAAAATAGAGTCATTGAAAAAAGTCATTGAAGAGACCGAGATTCAAGTAACTAATGAAAAGAAACAACTGAAAAACATTGAACTAAAAGAAGCTGAAAATAAGAGTATAGAAAAAGAAACAGTTAAACTTCCATTCTTAAAAGAATTGGTTGAAATCAAAGACAAATATGATGACAGAAAAGCTCGATTAGTTGAATTGGAAGAAAATATTAAACGGATAAAACAGTTACGGGAAGTATTGGTCAATACGAAGTCGGACCATGACAAATCAATCGAATACTCAGAGAAATTAGAGGAATTGAACAAAAGACAGGAAATGCTTAAAAAGGATGTTGAAGAACTGAAAGCTTTAAAATCCTCACTATCAGTACTTGAAGATGAAAAAATCAAATCATCAAAAACATTAAACGAAAATGCCAATGAAGCCCGTAGAATACTAGATAAACCAGACTTAAGAAATCCCGAGGAAATATCCAAAGAGTACACTATTCAATTAGAGAAAAAAGAAAAAGAACAAGAAACATTGAATAACGAGATTAAAGAGTACCAATTGAAACTAAGTTCATATAATACAATTATAAACAATACTAAAAAATCATTGAAAGACCTTCAGAATACTAAAGATAAATGTCCGATATGTCAATCAGACATCAGCCATGAAAAACATGAAAGCTTATTGGAAGATTACACCAATACGATTCAAGAATATGAAGGAAGGAGCATTAAACTCAAAGGGGATATTCAAAAGAAAAACAAGGAACTTACACTGGTCAATGATAAAATAAGCAGTATTAGAAAAATTGAAGCAACTTCAATGATTAAGGACTATGAAAAGTTCAGACAATACCTTTTGGACATTAAAGAAACGAAAACAAAAATTGAATCTTATAAAGATAAAAATGAAGAATACGATTCAAATGAAGAGAATATTAAAAAAATAAAGGATAATATCAAGCAATTGGAAGCAAACAAACAATCATACATTACAACCGAAGCTACGTTAAAGGAATTAAAAAGTATCGACGAATTGGATTTGGAAAAAAACTCCTTAACAGAAGAAATTAACGCGTATAAAAATCAAATTAAGGAAATTAATCAGAAAGTACAAGTTAAAGACGATATTGCAGCAACCATCAAATACCTTGAAGATAGACAAAAGACATTTGACAAAAACATCGGATTCATAAGCAACAAAGACAACACAATTAAAAAAATAGAAGATATGAACAATAAATTAACAGAGGATAACAATAACCTTGATAATTTGAATAGGGAAAATAGAGAATTATCATATGATGAAGAAACATACGAAAAAACAAATAATGAATATACATGTACTGATAAAAATCTTAGAGAAATCGATAAAAAACTTGTTGAAAGCAACACGAAAAGAGAGGGACTGGAAAAAGAAAAATTGGATATCCAGGAAAATCTCAAAAAACTTTGTGAAATAGAGCAAAAACAGGTTGCCCTGACGGATTACATAACCTTACTGAAAAAAATACGTGACTTATACGGTAAGGATGGTGTACAGAAGGATTTGAGAGAAAATTCAAAACCACAAATAGAAGTCGAAACAAACAACATATTCAATGACTTTAACTTTGACTATGACAATATCAAATTAGATGAAAACTATGAGATAACAATCACCAAATCCAATGAATCATTGAATGTTTCAATGCTAAGCGGTGGAGAAAAAATTGTAGTCGCACTGGCATTAAGATTAGCAATTGCAAAAGTCATATCAAAACAGAAAAACGAGTTACTAATACTGGATGAACCGACGGTACATCTTGATGAAGAAAGAAAACTGGAATTGATTGAAATTCTACGTGACTCTGATATAGCACCACAGATGTTAATCGTTACACATGATCAGGAATTGATAGGCATATCCGAAAATATCATTGAAATACGTAAAAACAATGCAATCTCAACATATGCTAAAAAAGAATAACCTCCACCATTTCCACTTTTTTTAGTCGGAGAATCTTAAATTGATTCATATCAAGAGTATATCAGCAACGATTAAATATGAATATGTCTATGGCATAAATTTTAAATAAACTGCATTAAATTGATTGTTAATGCAAATACAGTTTAAAATTTGAAAAAAATTAGTTTTAATTGGGTTTTAAAAAAAATATGATAGATTCAATGCAAACATCACATTGAAAACCCCACTATCATACTTTGATTTTTTTTATTGAAAAAGAAGGGTTAAGTAAAAAA
>MUZY01000012.1 GCA_003266065.1 Methanosphaera sp. rholeuAM130 | reverse complement strand
AATATAATTATGTCAAGTACTCTAACCAAAAAAATAATATTAGAATAATAGTGATTATTATTCTAATTGATTTATTCCTATAGATATAAATTTGTTTTTTATATTAAAGGATTCCTTTAATTTATTGTCAAATTTAATTTTGATAATAACGTATAAAAAAATCGTAATTATGAATATTGTTTTTATGTTCTAAAAATGTTAAAACGATTAATTTTCTTAAGTAAGTTACTGCTAGCAAAAATGAAATCAATAGCAACTCTACTTAATTACCTAAGATATTTTTTTTAAAGAGGTTATCCTAGGCATATATTAGTATAATTTTATAACTATTTATATTTTATCTTCTTAGATTTTTTCCATTTTTTTTAAAATTTTTTTCCTAGAGCTGGCGTGACCGGATAGTGTTTTCAGAATTTTTCATATAAATGGGTGGAAGATCATTTCATATTTTTCAATACTTTTAATCTATCCATATTCCCACTCGTTTTTATGATTTTCACATCAATTATTTTAATACTTTAATCAATATCTTTAATTAAATATTATGTTATTTATCATTTAATCCATACTCATTGTAACTTCAAGTATCTACATTAATCGAATATGCCTGTAGCTATTTCAAATCTATCGAATTCGCATGTTTATGTATGAGTACTCTTTGGTTATGGACGGAATAATTGCGAAAAATCGACTTTTAAATCATTGTGAACATCAAATTCCACAGTTTCAGTACTTTTCATTATGTCTTTCAAAGCTTTCTTTATTAAATGGGGGTGTGGTGTTTTACCGTGGAACTTCTTCAGGTACTTATTTTAAATTTGAGTAGAACTAGAACTGATTTGTATCTGTTGTGGGAGGATATTTTGTTGAAAAATTTAAAAAATAATGAATATTCTAATATCATCATGATATTAGTTAATCTTTTCTAAGGTTATTGAATTCACATCCTTTTAGAACATGATGGCCTCTTTATTCATTTTCTGATTGTAGGTAATATCAATGTACTCTTCCAAGTCTTCTATATTTTCTGTCCAGTCAAAGTATGATGCATATCCACTATATAAATTGTTTACTAGTTTGATTGGAAGATTACTTGGATTTACAGTCTTTTTCCTATAGTCATCGTTGGTGGGCAGGCATAATCCGATGATGCATGAGTCATGACTGAGGCCGTATTCCAGTTCCCAATCGACGTTTTTGCTTTTATACGTATCCGTACCTATCAGTACGATTACTATATCCTCATTGTTGTTTTCCAGCTGTTCAAAGTACTTGTTAACATTATTCTTGATTGAATATTCCTGTGGAGATGAGGTGATATTGTATTTTTCTCCAATTATCTTGTTCAATCTGTCTTTGAAGTATTGGTCTGTATGATTATAACTAATGTATATGTTCTTTGTTTCAAATGTCATCTTTTTTCACTCTATAGGGGTTTTTTATTATTCATCTTCATTGTTTTGATAAATTAGTTTATATGTCAATGTCAATGTGCCATTTTCCATATTAGGGATTATTTTAAAGATATCTCCGGGATTTATGGAGAATTCTTCTCTTATACCGGCAGGAAGTGTCAGATCTATCGATTTTGTTCCAGATCTTTGTCTTGCTTTAACAGTATAATTTTTCATGGTAATATCTATATTCTTCCTATTATATATACTTATGTACATTTAATGTAAAAAGTATAAAATGTATCTTATGTACATGAAATTGTCTAAAAAAAATATGTCCTGTTTTTCGTGATTAACTATTAAAGCATAAATCTAAGAGTAAAAAAAGGGATAACAACCCATAATTATTGAAAAAATTGTCTTATATTCATTAAATTGAATTGCTAAATTCAAACATACATAAACAAAGAGTAAAAAATAAGAAAAATACAAATGTACCCTACAAAAGGAATCAAAAAAAA
>MUZY01000130.1:772-3194 GCA_003266065.1 Methanosphaera sp. rholeuAM130 | reverse complement strand
ATTTACCAACGGTTCCAAGGGAAATGATGAGATTTTCAATGGATTACTTCCCGAATATCATAATCAGGAGGAATTATATGAACAGTTAAAACATTACTTGGAAAATAAGGAGGAATATCGTAAAAAAGTGGAAGAATTACAGGAAATAGTCTTAAATAATCATACATATACACATAGGGCAAATAGATTCAGGGAAATACTAATGGAGTATTATGACAAATATAAAATAGCTATAAAAATACCTGCTCCTTCATGGGATGAAGTACATAAATGGGGTGACTTCTATCTGGCGGAAGGATTGATGAAAGAGTTTATCAAACATGGCCATGCCGTAAGATTGCAGGTATTGCCTCAATGGGATGATGATGACGACTCCATATGTGATGCTGTAATTGTTCTAAGGGGATTGTCGGAGTATAAGCCTAAGTTGGCTCATCATAACATAATGTGGAACATATCCCATCCTGACTTGGTAAGCTTAAGCGAATATTCATTATACGATTATGTATTCATTGCATCTAAGAAATGGGCCGATGAAATATCATCTAAGATAGATACTCCAGTAGAATGCATGTGGCAATGTACCGATACGAGCAGATTCTATCCCGATTATAATGAGGAGTATAAGCATGAACTTTTGTTTGTAGGAAATTCACGTAAGGTATATAGAAAGATTATTAAGGATTTGCTGCCAACGGAACATGATTTGGCAGTTTACGGTTCCGATTGGAAAAAACTTATCGATAAGAAGTACATACAGGCAGATCATATAGACAATAGGGAGTTAAGGTATGCCTATTCGTCATGTGATATTTTATTGAATGATCACTGGGACGATATGAGACTGAAGGGTTTTATTTCAAACAGGATATTCGATGCACTTGCATGTGGGACATGCGTAATATCCGATGACATTGAAGGATTGGAAGAACTATTCGGCGATAGGGTTTTAACATATAATTCACCGGAAGACCTAAACGAGTTGATTGATGATAATTTAGGTCATGATAATGTTTATGATGTTGATATAATCGCTCAACACACATATTCTGATAGGGTAGAGCAATTCCTGAACATATTGAAATAATTTTATTATTATTTTTTTTTACAAATGTTTATTATGTTTGGATTACATAATATAATAATAGTTAATTTATGATTGAATTTTTTTATATATCACTTTTGTTGATTGTATCGATTGTGTATAATATGGAAATTTTATTTATCATAAATGGGGATTAATCATGAATAACGCGGGATTTGACAGAATTTTTACTAATTTCAACAAATACAAATCATTATTGGCCGAATTAGTAAGACGTGATATCAAAATTAAATATCGTAGATCTGTATTGGGTATTCTATGGAGCTTGCTGGATCCATTATTATCTATGATACTATTGACAATAGTCTTTTCCACATTATTTAAACGTGTAGAAAATTATCCGATTTACTATTTAANNTGCTATGACAGCTTTCAGTTTTTTCAGGAGTGGATCTACTCAGGCTATGGGAAGCATTATTTCTTCATCGGGAATTTGGAAGGTAATGTATGTTCCTAAGTACATCTATGTAATATCTGCAGTTATATCAAACTTTATAACCTATGTTCTTTCATTATCAGTACTTTTTGGAATAATGTTCGTGCTTAATGTGAAGTTTACTGTCTTCATATTGTTTGCAAGCCTGCCCATACTGATATTGATTGTAATGACGATAGGAGCGGGACTAATAATGGCTACAATAAATGTTTTCTTTAGGGATATGCAACATTTATATGGTGTATTTTGTACAATGCTGATGTATGCTATGCCAATTTTTTATCCGGCAGATATAGTACCTCCACGATTTAAAATATTCCAAATATACAATCCATTATTGCAGATAATTAATGCTTTAAGGGATTGTTTCTTGTATGGGAAATTGTATGAGCCGTTTTCAATTTATTATTCTGCGATATGTGCAGTAATACTCTTTGTTATCGGGTTGCTGTTGTTTTACAAATATCAGGATAAGTTTATATTATATGTATAGTGAGGGATTTTATGGATGATGATGTGATGATTCGTGCTAATAACATTAGTATGGAATTTAATTTAAGTCAGGAAAAGACGGATAACCTAAAAGAGTACTTTATTAAGGTAATAAAAAGGGAACTTAGATTTCAGTCATTCTGGGCATTACAGGATATCTCCTTTGAAATTAATAGGGGAGATAAAATAGGATTTATAGGTTTAAACGGTGCCGGAAAAAGTACATTGCTTAAAATCATTTCGGGAGTTATGAAACCGACAAAAGGTAGTGTAGATATCAACGGGAGGATAGCTCCGTTATTGGCTTTGGGTGCAGGTTTTGATCCAAATTACACGGGCAGAGAGAACATATTCTTAAACGGTGCGACATTGGGTCACAGTAAGGCATT
>MUZY01000130.1:0-501 GCA_003266065.1 Methanosphaera sp. rholeuAM130 | reverse complement strand
CGTTCAGAAGAATAAATTATTATAAATATTTTTTTCTCACCTATTTTTTTTTAAATATTTATTGCCGGGGTTTATTATGAATAATGAAGTAAGTGTAATAATACCGAATTATAACAATGTTTCCTTGCTAAAAGAGTTGCTTGCTTCATTGGATAACGTAAAAACACCAGTTGATATCATTGTCGTTGATAATAACTCACAGGATAACAGTGTTGATTTCATTAAGGAAAATTATCCTCAAATACGATTAATAGTCAACGATGAAAATAAGGGTTTTGCAACTGCAGTAAATCAAGCAATAAGAGCATCAAATACTCCCTATTTATTTTTATTAAATAACGACACGGTTGTATGTGATAATACTATTGATGAACTATTGAAAACAATCAAATCCGATTCTAAAATCTTTTCAGTATCATCCAAGATGATTCAGTATGATAATCCACAATTGATAGATGATGCGGGTGACGAATATACGCTGCTGTCATGGAGTAAAAAAAG
>MUZY01000025.1 GCA_003266065.1 Methanosphaera sp. rholeuAM130 | reverse complement strand
TTGGAAATGGCCATGACTGGCTTTTGATGTACTTCAAGTTCTTTATTTTAATTCCCACCTCTTCCATGACTTCCCGATGTACCGCTTCCTCTATGGATTCACCGGCTTCCACAAATCCCGCTATCAATGCATATCTGATATGTGCATGATAGCTGTGTCTTGCCATGAGAAGCTTATTGTCCTTGGTAATTGCTACAATAATGGCAGGAGAGATTCTGGAGTAATGTACCTGTCCGCATTCTGGACACTTCATCATCATGTCCTTATTGTCCAATTCGTTTTCAGTTGCGCATCTTCCGCAGTATCTGTGGCTTATATACCAGTCCCTAACTAGCACTGCGCGGGTAGCCATCAGGTAGATTGTGTGACTTGACTCGTATACTTCAAATAGTGTTCGGAACTTATCGCTTTCCAAATCCACATTTGCCACATAACAATCCTTACCTTTAAACTTTCCGATATAGAACTTGAATTCAAAGTCAAATTCTTCAATGTCATCTTTAGTTAAAGTCGTTAAATCGTCATCGTTATTTAAATATAATTCTCTATTGTTGTTGAATATGAAGTAATAGGCTTCATCACCAGTGGGGTAATCGCTTTTAAAGTCAATATCATAATATTTATATAGGGATTCTTCTATCATATTTTACATCTCTAATAGTTTTTTTGTTAACAATCATTTATAATCATTTTTTTAAAGTATCTGACAGGCCAAGGATATGAATATGCCATATCAAAGCGATGTTCAATCCATGTACAGATTATATGATTTTATAAACTTAAGCCATAACTCAGGATTTTCATCAGTCAGGTCATAGGTTATTTCTATATGTATCTTATCATTCAGAACATGATAACTGTAATTCTTGATGTTTTCATGGGTGTATACTATCAGGTTGTACAGTTGGGCAAACTCCTCTTTTGCTATATCGGTATCTATTTCCAAGAGGTTTTCTTTCAATCGTACCCTGCAGTTTTCGTTGTATGTGAATTTTTGATTGTTTGCCTGTATATCCTCCAATATTATCTGAGGTGTTCGTCTGCTTTTAATGTTGTATTTNNCCTGTGGAAATACATGTTGAAGTCATCTTGGGAAATATTGGAATTAGTGCATTTTTTGAATTCGTCGTATAATTCCATTAATGTCAGATCACTTTCATTTACATTTCTAGGAAGAATTATCAGCATAGTGTTTATGTAGTCTCTTATTATTGGTATTATCTGATTATCCATGTCAAATTGAGTACTTGCCGTCTTGTCATCAACTTCTGAAATTTTTTGACCCGTTTTATAATTGTCTTGCTTTTTTTTCTTATTGCTTTGGGATGATTTGCCATTCGTTTTTGATTTATCTTTTTTATATCTTTGCCTGCTATTCTTTTTTTTACTTTCATCCTTGACGGTATTCGATTTACGCTTTAAATTAGCATCAGTTGGTGGTTGTTTAATGTTGTTCAAGGTTTTTATTTTATCTTCATTCAGCTTATTCTTCTTTTTGTACTTGATGATTTGATGATAGTCCAGTTTGTAGTTGCCGTAGAATGATTTTTTTATAAGTTTTTCATCTGCCAGTTTCTCAATTATCTTTTTTGTCTGATTTTTATTTATATTCAATTGAGCCGATAGTTGATCTTGGTCAAATGTATCGGTTATGTTGTAATTTTTTTCCAAAAACAATAGCACTTCATCTGTTGCAGGTATCTTTTCATCTATATCATCTATCTTAAAAGTTATGCTTTTGTTTGATTTGTCATGTTCTTTTAAGTATTCATTTATGGCATCAACATTTGTCCAGCTATAATTATTTAGTCTATCCCTTGTCAATATCCCATTTTGTTCAAGCAATTCCAAATCATATTTTTCAATGTTTTTAAGCTTTTTTATTATCAATGTATTTGTGTTGATTTTTTCATTTGGAGATATTTCCGGGGCTAGTTTATGTATTACATAGACACTTCGTATGTGTTTGCAATCATCACAGTATCTGTCCGTTGATTCTCTGTTGCATATCTGACAATTCATTTTAATCATCCCTGAAGTATTCGGATAATATTATCTGCCTATTTGAGTAAGTGTAGTTGTTTTCATTATTGTTCGAGGTATCTATCTTTTCCACTTGCCTTACTATGTTTTCGGTTGTGATGTTGTTATCTTCTATATTGTTTTTTATGGTGCTGACCTCTTTTTTGGTGAGTTTTCCCTTTTTGATGACGTTCAACGCATCCAAAAGGTCAATCTGCTCTTTTGCACTTAGGCGTTTATCCTGAAGTGCATATTTTATGTATTCCTGCAGTTTCAACTCATTTCTGGTTGGTCGTACTATTGTCTTTTTATGAATTTGCTTTGTGAACTCATCATATGACTTCTCCAGCAGTTCGTAGTAGTCGATATTGGTCTTTAAGGCCACTTCATCCATTTGTGCCTTAAGATAATTTATTGCTGTGAAAAAATCAATTTCATCCGTGCCCGTCTTGGAAGATCTTATTATGCTCTTTAGATTATCGGACTTCAAAAGTGTTATTAATTCATACCTATCTGATTTTCTGGATATTTTAGTTTTGGGTGGGATGTTTTTTATTTTTTCATATAATTGTGGATTTTCATCCCTTATTTGACGTATCTGCATGAGATATTGCAATTGATTATCTCCATCATCTTCATACATATCCTCATTGATTTTCTTGAATAGGTCATGGGTTTTTATCTGTTCGTTTGTAAGGTACTTTGCATCCGTACCCAATAGCTGGATGAATGCATTGATCTTGTTTTGTGCCGTTTGCTTCAGATTAATCGTTTTTTCTATTTCATCTACCGGGAAGAAATTATATATGTATATATCATTGAATTCAGTTCCGAGTCTTTGTACCCTTCCGATTCTCTGCATGATTCTTGTAGGATTCCATGGTATGTCATAGTTTATTATTATGTTGGATCTGTGCAGGTTTACTCCATGTGAGAGTACATCGGTTGATATCAGGATATTATAATCGTTATGCTGTTTATTCTTTGACTTGTTGGCATCGAAGTTATCTATTACCTTCTGCTGATGGCGCCTTGATGACTTGCCGGTGAAGACAAGTACCTTGTCTGTACAGTTGTCCCTTATCGTATTATATAGGAAATTTGCCGTGTCGACAAATTCCGTGAATATGATAATCTTTTTATTCTTCAATTGCTTGTTTATTAAGTTTATCAGTAATTGTTCTTTTGGATAATCCTCAACGTCCTTCCATATCTCTTTTATCTTTTTGAATGATTCATAGTCGGATTGCAGATCATTAAGGAATTGATTTGAAAATTCGTCAATGTGTATCTGTCGGATGTTTCCCTTGCTGATATTATCCTCTATCTGTTCGATATCCTCGTTTTCGATTAATTGGTATATGTTTTTATTGTAATTTCTTGATATGTAGTATACATTATTATCCTTTAATGTGTCAATTGTCTGTTTATGTGTCCTTATACAGTTATCGATGGAGTGATTGAATGCGTAAAGACTGCTTTCCAATCTTTTGAAGAGCAATGCCTTTATGAATCCCCCCATTGACACGTCATCGTGTGTATCTTCGGGATGTATAAGGTACTTTGTTGATAATGGAGTGTACTTTGCATAGGTTAACTCTTCGGTTATTATCCTTAATGTCCTATCATACTTTTTGCTTAGGGTCTGGTCAAATGAATAATATTTAAGTATCGGCTCATTAACTTCCGGAAACTCCAAACTATGTTTTTGAAGGTCTTTTTTATAGTATTTGTCAATGTCATGTCTTGTTCTTCTAACCATTAGATATTTAAGTATGTCTTCCCTGATTTCCTTGGTTACCTGTTTGTTTACTTCTTCATATTCTTCCTTTTCTTCCTGGATGTCATATTTGTCCAGTCTTCTTCTGATAAGACTGAAGTAATGCTCTATATCCCTTACATTGGGTATCGTTGAGTCATGGGAGTTTTGAAATAGCTTAATCTGTGCGAGTATGTCGCTTGGAGAATTATTATATGGCGTCGCCGATATCAGGATTACATTCTTATTTTCACATATCTTATGCAACAGTTCATATCTTTGGGTGTTTTCATTTCTGAAGTAGTGGGATTCGTCTATCAGTACGTTGTTATATTCGTTTTTGTCGAAGTTATCGAGTATATCCTCCAGTTTTCCACGTGACTGGCAGTAATAGTTTACGTCAAAGTCTTTGAGTACCTGTTCCCATCCACCCGGATTTGACTTGTCCACAAGTGTGGGCGGTGCTATAATAATGCTTTTTCCCTTAAGCTGCCTTAGAAGCAATGCCCCCATATACGTTTTTCCAAGTCCCACGACATCTGATAGAAATACTCCACCGTGTTGGTTTATGATATCTTTTGCCTGTATTACCGCATGTTTCTGGTACTCCAACATTTTGAAGTTTGCAGGATGTGAACTTTCATCAAAGTCTATCTTATCCGTATCTATCTGTTCGTCGAAATATTCATAGAGAAACTTCAGGTAAAGTTCATATGGTGTGACATCATCATTTATCCACGTGTATCTAGTTATGGTGTCCAGATATTCATGTTTCACGTCTATTGCATTGTCCCATATCTGGTTGAATTTTTCAAGGCTCTGTGTGTAGTCTTCGTGACTTGCAAGCTCAACGTTGAGTTCAAAATCTTCTTCTTTAGTATTGGTGATGTTGGTTGAGCCTGTTATTACACGTCCATGTCCATCATCCAGGCTTAATATGTACATTTTAGGTGACAGTACCCTCTTATTGTATGCCCTGATTTCTATTTTGTCCTCTTCGAGCCAGGATAAAAACTCATTAACTCCCTCCTCTATTTGGTATGTGTTTTCGGAATTCTTGAATTCATCCTTTATGTTTTC
>MUZY01000019.1 GCA_003266065.1 Methanosphaera sp. rholeuAM130 | reverse complement strand
AATTACTTTATCCTTATCGTCCATGATACTCAACTTATGTACTTTTTTTTATTTGAAAAGTATTTCTTCATAGTGTCAAACTATATACTTAGTTTATGACAAAAAGCATATAAATTTTTAGTTAAATGATTGACAACAATAACTTATATGAAGATTTATAAGAATGTCATGATAAAAAGTAAAATCCATATTTTAATCAGATCGATTTTGAAATGATTTGGTAAGAAATATCGATAAAGAAAAACGGGACAACAGCATCAATATAAATATCTCCTATGACAAAATAATAAAACATTAAAATAAATGGTGAAAAAATAATGAAAACTGTTAACAAAATACTCATACTTCTTTTGTTGGTAGTTCTGATGCTTGGAGCAGTACACGCCAATGATGAATTAACGGATACATCAACCCATGAAGCGATAACTGATAATTCTCCAAGCGATATTAACCAAGACATAGAAAAAGAAGTGAAAAATTATAAAAAAGAGGATAATGCAAAAATAGAAACAAAAACTACCGTATCCACGACTAAAAGCATAATAGGTGAAAACCTGGAGTTAAATGCAAGGGTAACCAACGCAGACAATAAAAAAGTCAACGATGGATATGTACTGTTTAAACTAAATGGAATAACAATTAAAGACAATAAGAAACTAACGGGCTCAACAAACCCACTTAAGGTAAATGTAGTAAATGGAACGGCAAAGACAACTGTTATATCTGACTTGACGATGAGATATGCTCAAAACCTGACGGCAGTATATTCGGGTACGAAGACATATAATGCTTCTCGAAGCAACACGGCCAAGGCACAGATACTGCAGAGAAATGCAAGCATAATAGTATCAAGCAATGTCAACATAATAAAACAGGGACAAACCCTAACACTAAAGGCACAAGTCCATGATACGACAAACAACCAGAAAAGCACGAATTTGATAGCATTTGAAGATGAATACGTATACTTTAAGGTTAATGGACTGACACTTAAAAACTCACAGGCAGAAGTATTGAAGACAAAACTTACAAATGGACTGGCCACCACATACTACAAAATACCACTGGGTCTATCCGGGGTAACTGATGCAGAAACATTGACAGTTAAAAATCATACGATACTAGCCGGTTTCTACAATAAAAACTACCAGGAAAACATTAAAAACACCTCCACATTCCAGGTTGAAAGATCACCCATAACAATAAACATCAATAATGTAACAATCGACAACAAACAACACAAATTATCACTTAACGCATCAATAAAAGACTACCTGGGAAATTACGTTTCAGGGCCAAACAAGTGCATAATAAAAATAAACGGAGTAAGCCTAAAAAACGGCACGCAAGCATTGTACTTCTACTCAACAAATGGAGTACTCACAATCAATAATACGCCGCTTCCACCCAAAGACAAATATGAATCTCTGGAAGTCGTGACACAGGACAGGCTAGCATATAAAAGTGGTAGAAATTCAACAAATAAATTCAACATAATAAAACAAAACACGTTAATAATGCTTGACCCGATAGGTAAAGTAGATTTTAACAACAATGTAACACTAACAGGTAAATTAACAGGTCAATCCAATGAAATACTAAACAACAAGACACTAACCGTTAATTTCAATGGAATGACAGCGAAGATAAATACNNCGATAACCGTAACCTATGGTGGAGATACAAATTACATCTCAACTAACAACAAAACGACATTCCAAGTAATCCACAAACCAACAATAATCGGATATACTGTAAGTGATGCAAACTACAGTGATTATACAGAGATTGAAGGATATCTGGCAGATAAGGATTATAATGAACTTAAAAAAACAAGAGTAATAATAAACATCAACGGCGAAACATACTACACACGAACGGATGAAATTGGAGAATTCCATTATGTATATCAGACAAAGAAGGCGGGACGAAACAATATAACAGTATCATTCAACGGAACAGAATACTACAATCCAGTATCAAAGACAAAGACATTTAATGTATTCAAACTAGAAACGCTGATATTTTTAGATTACCTCCCTGAAATTACATCATTAGGTGACTATGTGACAATATCTGGAGAAGTTATCGATAATAAGGATAATCCACTTAAAAACGTCAACTTGACATTGACAGTAAACAATCAAAGATTCTATTTAAAAACAAACAATTATGGTTTCTTCACATATAACTATAAAACTACCACAGAGGGAACAAATAGAGTAGAAGCAACTGTCAGTGGAAATGAAAACTACCAGACAAGCACTGATTTAGGAAGATTAAATGTGATGAAAACATATAACATAACGTTAAACTTCTATAAAGATAAAAGTGATGAAATAATCGTGAATACTGATAGATTCGGATCTTTTTATGAATATAGGCCAGATTGGCAATGGGAACAAGGAGCTTATGTATATGTTGAAGATATATATGAAGGAATTGATGGACAAGCAACAAATTTACTTATCAATGCCACATTTTACTTCAAAAACTCTAAAGGAAACATAATCAGTCGTGGATTTACTGATTATTCTGAAGAAGTATTATCACATGAGTTAATATCCGGATATACACCATTTAAAGTAATAGCAACCTACCGTAAAAAGACAGATAATGAAAAATCTTTATGGTATGACGGATATAGGTATAATCCAATAGCCAAGGAATGGATTCAAGTATATGACCCCTATGAAAATGAAGATTGGGGAACTTAATCTTCATCTTCTATCTTTTTTTATAAAATATTTTTACTATTTCTCATATTATTTAAAATATTTCATATACATATAATAATTACATTTTTAAAAAATTTAATATAATATCCATTAAACATAGTATTGATTAGATTATATTGATAGTTAAAATATATACTATGTAAATAATCACTCATAAATAAATTATAATAAAAAATAGTTTTTGAGGTATAAATTAATATCTATCGATAATTATCGACAAAAAAAGTAACAAAAGAGGATAATTATTAAATTATCCTTCTATTGTCAATTCTGTAGAATCTGTTGATCTGTAGTAAATCATGTTTTCAAATACTGCNNCCGTCAACCACATTTACGTAGATTAACTTTCCACTTTCATCTTCAAGTGAGTTACCGTTTAACTTGAAGGCTACTTTTCCGCTTGTTACCAATTCATCACCATCGGTTATTCTTGCCTGTAAAGTAACAGTATCGCCGACATTTGCAGTAACATCAGTAGTCAGTATTTCTACCTGTGCCTGACGTTTGGATATGTCCATTATCGGGGTGAGACTTATATTTTCATAGATGTTTGTACCTGAATATACAATGGTCATTTGTGCATCGCTTCTTAGCCATCCCGTTGGGATTTGGTAATCGGCTAGGCTTATTTGACCGTTTTCTACAGCAAATATCATGTCGTCTCCATTCGTATCCTTGAGTATTTCACCGTTTATCATCAGATATGCTGTTCCTTC
>MUZY01000126.1 GCA_003266065.1 Methanosphaera sp. rholeuAM130 | reverse complement strand
GGAGGGATGTAACCTCCGGTGCTGATGAACTGATTGATTATATCAATAAGAATGATCATCTGACATGTGATATTGGCCAGATAACCTTTGACGAAACGACAACGATGACGGCAGATGCACCAATGGAATATGATCTCTTCAGATTGACCGGTTTGAAATGGGCTAACAAGGACATAGAAGTGGAGACTGCATCAGGACTGATTCCTTCAATATACTCCAAGAAAGCACCGGTAAGCGTATTGCAATGGGCAGTCGGATTGGAATTCTTCTTTGGCGTAAAAAATCCATGGAAGATAGCGTTGACTACCGATTCACCTAACGGTGGTCCATTCATCAGATATCCCAGGGTAATCTCCTGGCTTATGAGCAATGAAAAATTAAATGATATGCTGGATAATGAAGTACATAATTGGGCAGTTAACCGTACTGCAATAGCATCATACGACAGGGAATATTCCTGGAATGATATTGCAGTAATAACGCGTGCAAGTCCGGCCAGGATATTGGGATTGAATGACAGGGGACATCTGGGCATTAATGCCAAGGCTGATGTGAGCGTATACGACATTGACGTTGATGATTTCGAT
This sequence comes from Methanosphaera sp. rholeuAM130, assembly GCA_003266065.1. Taxonomy (GTDB): domain Archaea; phylum Methanobacteriota; class Methanobacteria; order Methanobacteriales; family Methanobacteriaceae; genus Methanosphaera. Next base: position 1,456 of record MUZY01000126.1, on the reverse strand, counting down.
ACGACGTTAAAGTCCAACTCTAAAATATTGGAGAAAAAGCTGTTAAATTCCTTGCTTACCATTAAGGATGGCAATATACTGGTAAAAGACGGACAAATAGTAAAATTGGTAAAAAGCAATCATCTATGGTGTAACGTATGTGGATTGGAGGATAAGGAGAAAAAGCTAATAAAAACAATCAAACCATTATTCAACAAATACTATACCATAAAATATGAAAATTACGGCGTCAACGATCATTACATCAAACCGGACACGCGATTCGATATAAACTATTCGGAGGATGGATTGGAATGAGGACGATAGAAATAACTATGAAGGAAAGTGTCAAAATACCATTGGAATTTGACAATGTTCTGCCCGAATTATTATATGATAAAAGTATTGACGAAATCGAAGATACTCTGCTTTATCAGGGAAATAGGCAGAAAAAATTAAGCGAATTCTTCAAGATAGACATCAGGGGTTCCTGTGAGGATGCAAGCGACTGCAAGTTAGTCATAAATGGCAAACTCGACAGAATCAAGTATATCGCAAACAAGATGTCCTGCGGTATGATAATAGCAAACGGAGACGTTGATTTACACGCGGGCTCAATGATGTCAGGTGGACATCTGATAGTAAACGGCAACGCTGAAAGCTACCTTGGAAGGGAAATGACCGGTGGACTGATAGAGGTAAAGGGCAGTGTACGTGAATTTTGCGGATCATCCTATGTGGGCGAATGGAGAGGAATGAACGGTGGAAGCATAATAATAGAAGCCGATGCCGGAAAACAGTTGGCAGATTGCATGCTTAAGGGTCATATCCACGTAAAGGGAAACTGTGATATCCTCCCTGGAGTTCACATGGCCGGAGGATTCATACAGATAGACGGTGATGTCGAAAGCTGGCCCGGAGGACAGATGAAAAAGGGAACAATTGTAGTAAACGGTCATATCAAGGACATGCTTCAGGGATTTAAGCTTAAGGAAATAGTACATACTCCACTTATAAATGGCAGATATTTCTTTGGCAGATATAAATTATACATCGGAGATATCGGAGCAAACGGCAAAGGTCAGTTATGGGTAAAAATAAGGTAATACTATGAGTGACATAACAATCAAAGAAGACGAGCTGAACGATTTCATTATAGAAAACTTCCGTGAAGATTCGCTTGTTGAAATATCATTCAATAGGGTTTTCATACCGGGAATCCTATTGAATATAAATGATGAAGATAATCTGATATTGACGTTACGATTACAGGGAGAGTTGCTGCATCAGACAGTAGATGTCAATATTGATGAAATTAAGGGAGAACTGGTTGAAATACGATGTACACATGAGGATAATGAGATTAACCTGGTGATAATATAATTGGTGTTAGTTGACTGGGTGGTTATTTAATTATTTTAAAATTAAATTAAGTATTTTAAATGGAAATCAAAAGAAGAATATTGTTATTTTTTTT
>MUZY01000089.1 GCA_003266065.1 Methanosphaera sp. rholeuAM130 | reverse complement strand
AAAGTTAAGTGGGTTAAACAATGAGACAAAGAACATTCGCAATGTTAAAGCCTGATGCTGTCAAAAGACGATTAACAGGTAAAATCCTTTCAAGATTTGAAGAACGTGGATTAAAGGTAATAGCAGCTAAAACTCTTATGATTTCAGAAGAACTTGCTAAAACGCACTATGGTGAACATAGCGAAAAACCATTCTTCAACGACTTGGTAACATACATTACCTCAGGACCTGTATTTGCAATGGTGCTTGAAGGTGATGACGTAATAGCCCAGGTAAGAAAGATGGTGGGAGCTACAAATCCTAAGGAAGCAGATGTCGGTACAATTAGGGGCGACTTCGCAATAGATTTGGGTCGCAATGTAGTGCATGCTTCTGATTCTGAAAAATCAGCAGAAAGAGAAATTAAATTATTCTTCGACGAATCAGAATTCTGTGATTATGAATTACCTGATGAAGCAATAATTTATGAATAGCTAAACAGAAGCTGAACTTTCTTCAATTTCTGCTTTTTTGTTATTACAGTTAACAAGAAAAATTATTGGATACATAGAGAAACTAATAACTCATCCAAAAACCATTCAAGAAATTTATTTTAATTTACGCGTAAAAAAATAATGACAAAATAAAAAAACACGACTTATTAGTTAATCAAGGTTATTCAATAGTTCAAATAAGCAATATGTTCAAGATTTAATCATTCTTTTCAGGAAATTCGAAAAAAAGTTAATTGTCAGAGTCACATCAGAATAAAAACAACAAGATCTTTGAACTTATTTAATCCAGTTAAATGATATGAAAAGATTATGCAAACTATTGTATAATAAAATGTTTTTTATAGGAGATAAGCAAAATGAAGACTAGATCACCAATAGTGTCCGTTCTAGGTCATGTAGACCATGGGAAAACAACACTTCTTGATAACATAAGGGGTAGTACTGTTGCAACCAACGAGGCTGGAGGAATAACCCAGCATATAGGTGCAACCGAAATTCCAATGGATGTTATCTCATCAATCTGTGGTGATTTTCTGGCAAAAATGAATATCCAAGAAAAGCTGCCGGGATTATTCTTTATAGATACGCCGGGTCATGAGGCATTCACAACTCTTCGTAAAAGGGGAGGATCCCTTGCTGATTTGGCAATATTGATATTGGATATTAATGAAGGTTTTAAGCCTCAAACCTTTGAGGCATTAAGCATATTGAAATCATCAAAGACGCCATTTGTGGTTGCCGCAAATAAGATTGACAGAATTCCGGGATGGAATTCAGAGGACGATGAATCGGATGATGAAGATTCCAATTCAAAAACAAAAAAATATGTATCCTTTTCGAAGTCAATACAAAATCAGTATAAGAATGTGGCCTTTGATTTGGATCAAAAACTTTATGAAATAGTTGGAGAACTTCATAAGCAGGGATTTGAATCAGAAAGGTTCGATCGTGTAAGTGACTTTGCAAGTCAAATAACGATAGTCCCAATCAGTGCCCAAACAGGTGAAGGAATACCTGAACTTTTGACGATGCTGATGGGATTGGCATACCAATACCTCAGTCAACAGCTTCAAATAGAGGAGGATGCACCTGCATCCGGAACGGTACTTGAAGTGAAGAATGAAAAGGGACTGGGACTGACCATTGACACGATATTATACGACGGTGTCTTAAACAAGGATGACCGCATAATGTTACTTACTGAGGACAACAAAGTAATATCCACCAAGATTCGTTCATTGCTTAAGCCGAGGCCTTTAGAGGAAATCAGGGAAAACAAGACAATGTTCGAGGACGTTGACTTGATAGTCGCCGCCGCCGGTGTAAAGATAGTTGCACCGCATGTCGAAGACGTGCTTTCAGGATCCCCGCTTAAGGTGGCAAATGATAACGATGCAGATATTCATGAAGAATTATTGTCCGAAGTGGATAATATCCGTATACAGACGAGTGATGTTGGAATAATCGTCAAGGCGGATACTTTGGGTTCACTTGAAGCAGTAATAAACCTATTTGATGATATGGATGTTCCAATCAAATCGGCCGAAATAGGTGACGTGTCACGTCGTGACATAATAAACGCATCAATAATGTATAATGAAGATGAGAAATATGGAGTAATCGTAGCATTCAATGTAAATCTTCTACCATCGGCACAGGAAGAGCTTCAAGGACAAAACATAAAGATATTCCAGGATAAGGTAATCTATCAGATAATCGAAGATTATGAAGAATGGTTAAACACAGCTCAGGAACGTAAGAAGAAAGCAAGACTGGACTCAATCATACGTCCTGCAAAAATTAGAATAATACCTAAATTAGTATTCAGAAAAAGTAAGCCTGCAATAGCCGGTATTGAAGTGATGAGTGGAATCATTGAAAAGGGCGTCACTCTCATTAACAAGGAGGGGCATATTGTAGGAACGGTAGAAAGTATGGAAGACAAGGGGGAAACATTACCCAAATCACCTCGCGGTTCAAAAGTTGCAATGGCTATAGGATCAGCCGTATTCGAAAAGGATTTCGAAGAGGGCGACGTATTATATGTAGACATGGATGAGGCAAACTTTTTAACACTGCAGAACGAATTTAGCGATAAGTTCCTCGATGACGAAATACTGACTATGGAAGAGCTTCAGCAAATCAAACAAAAAAGTGAAGATTCAATGTGGGGCGTCGTAAATACCGATTGGAGCGAGCTTGACACATTGGATGATGACGAGTTTGAAGACTATTATGACTGACTAATTTGGATTAGGTAGAGAATAAACTACCCTTAAAATATAATTAAATAAAACGGAGGCATATAATGGTATACAAAGTAGTAGTATCAGATGCAGATGTAACATACCAATTAGAACTAGATGATAAAGATGCAAAAATCGTTAATGGACTTAAGATTGGCGATGAATTTAATGGTGGAGTTTTAGGACTCAAAGGTTACAAATTACAAATCACAGGCGGAAGTGACAAAAACGGATTCCCAATGAAACCGGATGTAGACGGATCACGCAGATTCAAAAGTTTAGTAAGTGGTGGAATTGGATTTAAACCAACAAGAAAAGGTTTAAGAAGAAGAAAAACCGTACGTGGAAACACAATCGCAGATGATATTTCACAAATTAATGTAAAAGTTTCAGAAAGAGGAGAACAAACACTGGCTGAAATTTTCGCAGAACCAACTGAAGAAGTGCAAGAAGAATAGATTCTTAATTTGACGATTAACAATCTATATTAATGGGGGTGTAACTTATGAAAGTACAATCCGAAGTAAATATTGGATTAGTAGGTCACGTTGATCACGGTAAAACCACACTTACAAAGGCTTTATCGGGAATATGGACTGATACCCATAGTGAAGAAGCTAAAAGAGGTATATCAATCAGATTAGGATATGCTGACATTACCTTTAGAAGATGTAATGAATGTCCATCACCTCAATGTTACACTACAAAAGAAACTTGTGAACACTGCGGTTCAAAAACCGACGTACTTCGAAAAGTATCATTTGTTGATTCACCGGGACACGAAACATTAATGGCAACAATGCTCTCTGGAGCAGCCATAATGGATGGGGCAATACTGGTAATTGGCGCCAACGAGCCATGTCCTCAGCCGCAAACAAAAGAACACCTTATGGCATTGGATGTAATCGGTGTTCAAAACGTAATCGTAGTTCAGAACAAAATCGACACGGTACCTAAACAAAAAGCTATAGAAAACTATCATGAAATCAAGGAGTTCGTAAAGGGAACCTGTGCAGAAGGAGTACCCATAATACCTATATCAGCCCAGCAAGGTGCAAACATTGACGTATTGATTAAGACAATACAGAAATTTATAAAAACACCTAGAAGATCTGTACGTAAGAATCCTAAATTGTTCGTAGCCAGATCATTTGATATAAACAAACCGGGTACGCATCCAAACAAAATAAAGGGTGGAATCATTGGAGGTTCACTAGTACAGGGTAAGTTTAGACTCGGCGATGAAATTGAAATAAAACCGGGAATACAGGTTAAACGTAAGGGCAAATCCGAGTGGGTTAGTCTAATCTCAACAATCACGGGACTTGAAGCCGCCGATGAATTCGTTGAAGATGTAGGACCTGGAGGATTAATCGGTATAGCTTTGCTGCTTGACCCGGCACTTACCAAGGCGGATTCACTATCCGGATCTATAGCGGGTAAGCCAGGTACGTTACCGCCGACCATACAGGAATTTACAATGAAAACAAACCTGCTTGACCGAGTAGTCGGTACCAAAAACGAAACAGAAGTGGAACCTATACATTCTTCTGAAAACCTGATGATAAATGTGGGAACATCCACTACCATAGGACTTGTAACAAGTGCCAGAAACAATGAAGTGGACGTGAAGCTGAAGTTACCGGTATGTGCAGAAGAAGGACAGCGTGTTGCATTAAGCCGTCGTGTTGGAGCTAGATGGAGGTTAATAGGTTATGGTATCATCAAATCATAAGGCGGTTGTTGATACAAATTTTTGATGATGATGATTCAATTGGACGTGGATGTAGTCACCCAGTTGAAGAGTCTGTTACCATCATATTACGAATTAGTAGTTCCATCACTTGTAATTGATGAATTGGATAGACTGAAAAATAATGCCAAGGGCAAAGATAAGTTGGCCGCAACTGTAGCATTAAGCATAGCTAAAAGTGAGGCTTTCAGCCAAGTAAGCATAGCCAAAACTGAACATGTGGATAATCTGTTGCTTAAGTATTGCAGTAGTGATGACGTACTGTGTACTAACGATAGGAATCTTCGCAAAAAGGCAAGAGAACTTGGAATTACCGTAGTTTATCTAAGACAACGCAGGTATTTAGAAGTCGATGGCTATATTAAGCATAACGAATAATCAAAAAGCATTGAATTTACTGGAGGAAAAATAATGAATCTTTGGAAAGATATAGAAGCAGGATCAGATGTACCTAATGAAATTACCGTTGTAGTAGAAATACCGACAGGGTCTCGTAATAAATATGAATACGATAAGGACAAAGAAGCTTTCGCACTTGACAGGGTGCTATTTTCACCATTCCATTATCCAGCAGAATATGGATTCATGCCAAAATCCCTATGGGAGGATGGAGATCCATTTGATGTATTGGTAATTATGGATCAGCCAACTTTCCCCGGATGTATCATTGACGCAAGACCAATAGGAATCATGAGAATGATTGATCAGGGAGATAGTGACGATAAATTATTAGCGGTACCTGTAGAAGATCCAAGATTTGCAGACATTACTGACATATCCCAATTGCCTGAACATTATCTTAAGGAAATTGCACATTTCTTTAGTCAATATAAAGCACTTGAAAACAAAACGGTTGAAATCAATGGTTGGGAAGATAGTGAAGCTGCAAAAGAAGCAGTGCTTCATGCAATAGAACTCTATAAAGAAAAATACGAATGATCTTGTGGGGTATAGAAAGTGTATGAATTAACAACAATTGAAGATACTGTTAGAATACCACCAAGTAGCTTTGACAATCCATTTGATGAAACTGCAATTGAAATATTAAACAGGAAATATGTCGGAAAGATAGACAAGAAACTGGGCATAATGGTAATGGCCACCGAGATACTTGAACACGATGTTGGACAGGTAGTCATAGGTGACGGATCAGCATTTTACCATGTGACGTTTAAGGCACTATTCTTCAAGCCGGTATTGCATGAAGTAGTCAATGGTGAGGTAATTGAAATAATCGAATTCGGTTCATTCGTAAGGATAGGACCGATAGACGGATTGGTTCACGTATCACAGATTACCGATGACTTCATTTCATACGATGAAAAACAGAGTGCATTGGTAGCTAAGGATAAACCTAAAACATTGGCTCAATCAGACTTCGTACGTGCCAGAATCGTAGCGGTAAGTATGAAAGGAAAAACAATCAAGGAATGTAAGATTGGTTTAACCATGAGACAACCTGGATTAGGTCGTTTCGAATGGATTGACGAAGAAAAATCTAAGAAAAAGTAAATGTATGAACAAGTTCTATAGGAGATTATGTGATGGCAGAAAAAGCATGTCCAAGATGTAAAATAATATCTTTTGAGGATGAATGTCCATTATGCGGATATAAAACATCAAATAATTGGAATGGATTGATAGTTATCCTAGATCCTGATAATTCAGGCTTAGCTAAGGAATTGAATATCACAGTACCTGGAAGATATGCCTTAAGAGTCAAAGAAGAATAAAATTAAAAGGCGATATTTGTGCTAAAATTACCAAAATATTTAAGAAAAGAATTAAAAAAACCATTAGGTAACCTGCATGAATCTATTGATTTAATTCAAGAAATAATACGAAAACAATTAGCTAATGACAAGTTAGTAATTGGTATAGGTGATGTGACGACAAAAACATTGGTGGACTTAAACTTAACTCCCCAGATATGTATTGTTGATAACTTGATAGAACGCAGACCTGTACAACACAACTTGAATCATACAGACAACATAGTATATGTTGAAAATCCGCCAGGAGTACTAACCGATGAACTGATAGAGTTAATTGCAGACTCGATAAAAACGTCGACAAAAGAAAATCCGATGATAATAGTTGTTGACGGTGAAGAGGATTTGGCAGTACTGCCGGCAATACTAAATTCACCTGAAGATACGTATATATTATACGGACAACCCAAAGAGGGAGTTGTATTGGTGAATTCAACCCAAGCCTATGATACGGCTTTAAATTA
>MUZY01000259.1:1542-2890 GCA_003266065.1 Methanosphaera sp. rholeuAM130 | reverse complement strand
GTTCATTTTCGTGGACAGGTATACCCTGTCGCGGTAGCCGAGCTCTTCAATAATTTCTCCCAATGCCTTTTCGTTTGAACCCGAACCGTTACCGTAAAGGTATGCGGTGTCTATATAGTTTATTCCATTGTCTATCGCATACTTTATTTGTTCACGTGCCATGGGCATATCCACATTCGTTCCGTTTGTCTTAAGCCTCATTGCCCCAAATCCAAGCAGTGATATTTCTTCACCATTTCTTGGACTAACTCTATACTCCATTTCTATACAACTCTTATAATTAAAATATATTTTTCATTCTATAAACTCATTGACTTTCGATTCATATGCATCATTTTTGACATCAATGGTCTTTAGTGTCATGGTTTTTGACGCTTTTAATCCTATGTGTTTCTCTATCTGTTTGATTGTTGACTCGAATCCACTGCTTCCGGCGGTAACGAATATCTTGATGTCCTTGAATTTGCCGTTGTTTTTGTCGATGTAGGATATCAGTGGATTTGCCGCCTTGGATGCCCATACAGGTACTCCAAGTATTACTTCGTCGTAGTCTGCCGGGTCGTATGTCAAATCTTCCAGGTCAACGATTTTTTCACCGATGGCATCCTTTATTCCACGTGCATAACCTATTTTTGTGTTGTAGTTTACCTTGGGCATTATCCGTTCAATGTCGCATTCCAGTTTTTCCCGGATATCTTCTGCAACCTTTTTTGTAATGTCTGTTCTTGAGTAATAAACGATTAGCGTTTTCATAATAATTCTTCCATATAGATTTATAGTATAGTATATTATGTGATTTTTAGTATTATTAGTTATGTATGGAAAATGCTGTACTTTTGCAAGTTTGATTGAAAAAGATTTAAAAATTTTAAAAAAAGTATTATCACATTAGAATATGTGATGGGGATTTAGTATGAACAGTATATGATGGAGGATCCTATTCCCTTGGATAGCCTGATAAAGGAGTTGTTCCTAACTTTTGTAGCCGTTGAATGGGGTACTAGCCTATCGTCAAGATATGTTCTGCTGATGCTGTTTTTATCGACAATGTACCATTGGTTGTCCTCATGATATATTTTTATATGTGGCTTGTCTATCGTGGATACTTTTTGGTATGTATTGTCCAGCAGTATGGTGAATGTCAGCAGTTCATTCTTGTTGTAGTTGCCTTTTCTTCCTATGAATACGGTTTCATCCGGATGTATTTTATAGCTTTTTCCCTTATCTTTGCCGTTGAATACCGTTAGTATGCAGTGTTTTCCATCAGTTTGCTGTTCATTTGACTTAAACAGTTTATTCAGTTTCATCAATTCATCAGTCAAGAAGCTTATTTCAAGAAGTATTTCCT
>MUZY01000259.1:0-1531 GCA_003266065.1 Methanosphaera sp. rholeuAM130 | reverse complement strand
TTAGGTGCTGACCGAGCATTTGTGGCGTTATGTCTATTTCGTATTTATCGAGTAGTATGGTGTTTATTTCTCTGGAGTACAGTTGATTTTCACCTGTTGGCTTGTCCTGAACCTTTCTTAGGATTTCAAGTATGGCGTATCTTACGTTGTTGTTTATTGCCGATAGCTTTAATTTTTTGCTGTCGTCTTCAAATACTTCCTTTAAGATTTCATGGTTGTTCGTTACATTTTTCATTTTATTCACTTTTTAAGGTATGGATTATATATTGATTTGGTTTATCTTTTTAATGTCTTCACTGTCATATTTTTTAGTTATATTATATGATTCGGGGTTATTAAGTAGTTTTTCAAAACAGATTACTGCTTCTTTGAAGCTTTTAATCCTGAGAAGTACCAATGATTTGTTGAATAGTGCATAGTAGTATTTTTCATCTATGCTTAGGCATTTGTCAAAGAATTTAATTGACTGTTCGTATTTGTTTTGATTAAACAGAATGATTGCCTTGTAGTTTAATGTATCAATATCATGGGAATCAATTTTGAGTGCTCTGTTAAAAAGGCTCAAGGCTTCATTAGGGTTTGCTTCAAGCAACAGTTTCTGAAGACCTTCGATACGCATTTGTGAAAGAGGTGTATCATCATAGGTTGGACGTTTGAATAGGGAATCTGTTCTCAATTATAATGTTGATTTCATCTATGAGCGAGTCTATGTATTGAGTTACCTTTGCATCCTTTTGGATGGCTGATTCATAGCATTCCAGACTATCCCAGTATTTGTTTACCTTTCTATATTCCAATCCCTTCTTTATCAGAAGGTTTACCTCTTTGTTAAATAGTGTCAATCCCAAATTATCATTTTCAACGTCAATGCAGTCGAATACCTCATTTTTCAGTATGCATGTTATGTTTTTTATGCGGGGATTAATGTCATTTGCCCGATTGAAATATTTCAATGCATTTTCATAATCTTCCCTTTTCTTTGCTATAATCCCCTTATTAAGCAGTGCCTTAGTTGTCGGCTTAATATCCATTGAACAGTCAAATAACTCTTCGGCTTTGTTTAGCTGATTCAACTTCATATAAGCTGATGCCTTTCCGTTGATTGCTTCAACATTTTTGGAATCTTTTAGGAGAATTTCATCAAAGTTAGCCAGAGATTTTTCCGGATCTGTTTGAATCATGTCAAATGCTTCATCTAATTTGCTGTTGGTCTCTGTCATAGTTATCCCGTGTTGTATGTGAATCTATTTTTTGATTAATTGTAATTTAGAAGGATAAGTGAATCGTTCAATATTTTATTTTACATATTGATAAACAATGTCAATTTCTTTGTCAAGATTTAATTTATAGTTATTAATCATTATTAATTATAGATAAATATATTATAAATTGTTATTAAATGACTTAAAGAATTTTATTGTAAAGTATTATATTGTAAAGTAAATACTTTATACAAGAATAAAAATATAATAAACCCGATTGATAAAATATAAAATAACAGATAAGATTATTTTTTCATAAAAATTCGGAT
>MUZY01000260.1 GCA_003266065.1 Methanosphaera sp. rholeuAM130 | reverse complement strand
TAAGTTACTTAATTTATTTTAAGTTAATAAACGTTTGAAACTAATTCAGGTACTACTATAATATAATGAAATTGGGAAATAACAAAAATCTTAAAAAAAAATTAAATGAATAATAAACTGAAAATTTAGGGTGGTGTTTTATGATTGGTTTTATAGTAAAAATATCTATATAAACTAATTAAAATCATGTGATAATCTTCGCACGAAAAAATTTGATGGAGATATTGCCCAGATTATAGTAACAGTTATATAATCTGAGCAAAAAAATTGATTACCACATATATAGCTTATTCCATTAATATTAAAGTAAAGCAAATGTTCTCGATGGAATATTACATCTTTGACTCATTATTTACCCGTTCGTAGCTGCAATATTCTTTTAATAATTCCTGCGTTTCTTCTTGGTCAAATTCTTCGAGGTAATCCAACCATTCCATCAGGTAATCTGATAAAGAATCTATTTCTCCTCTTTTATATGCCGTTAGTTCCATTAGATTCCAAGTTCCACCAACATCGTCTATAGGACAATAATCTCCTTTGTATCTTTTTATTGTTGGATAGTTTTTGTCGTAGTCTACTGTTTTCTTGACTTCTATTGTAAATTGCCATGAATCTCCGAAATCGTATTCATATGAGATTTTATCATATTTTTTCAAGAATAACTAAAATTCTATTTTAATTGCATCAAAATCACATATCGGTATACTGTTATTTTTATTTCCCTTTTTAAATTCTATAATTCCCTGTTTTTCAAGTTTTTTAACGTGTGGCTGAACAGTACTGATATTTTTGTTTAATTTTGCAGATAATTCTCTAATGCTATATGGATGTTCTGATTTTATTATCGAAATGATGGCATAATCTATTTCATTAAATGATAAATCATCTGATATGAAAGTAAATTCTTCTTCAATCAATTGCCCCGGATGATCAACATAATATTTCCAATTATCCAAATCAACCAATAACTTCATATTGTTGGTTTTATCAACAATTTTTTCAAGATTTTCAATACTTTTATATTGATTTTCAAGGTTTTT
>MUZY01000071.1 GCA_003266065.1 Methanosphaera sp. rholeuAM130 | reverse complement strand
ACATTGGTTTTTGTTTCATCGTTTGTTAGTTTTGCCTTTATGGAGATTTTCTGTCCTGCCTTTTGTGTGATGTTTTCTATTGTAACCGATACGTTTTGTTTATGGATTGTTATAGTGGAACTTATCTGTTTAAAGTTATATCTGAAGTTTTCTCCCAGATAAATGGATAAGTTCAGTTTACCGCTAGGCAAATACGGCAATTGAACCTTGGCAAATAAAACGCCGTCGGTAACTGTTGTTGACAGTATGGTCTTGCCGTTGATTTTAATTGCCACTTTATTGTTTCCGCTGACTATATTGCCGTTGGAATCCTTGATTGTACGGTTGATGGTAATGACCTTTTCGCTGCATGCATCAAAGGTAATGGAATCCATCACATAATCCACTTTGTTGACGGTCATGGTGGTTGAATTTTCTGCCCTGTCATATCCGGCTTTTGAAAATACTGCCGTAACATTATGCGTTTTTGCCGAATAGGATTTAAGAGGATATGTGGTACTGCCCTTACCGTTTTTAATCGTGACGATTATCGTCTTGGATTGTGAATCCTTAATGGTTAAACCATTTATTTTTATGATTGCTACTCCCTTTAGTGCTTCTTTGGAATCCTTATCTGTTGCAGTTATTGTAAATGTGGCATTCATACCCGTATCAATTTTACTAGGGGCAGTAATGGTAATTATAGCAGTCTTATTGCGGACAAGATTCTCTGCACCGATTAATGAAATATATCCCTTATTTCGTATTGTGGTGTTTAATATGGTTTTAACGCTTATCAGCTTTATTCCTCCGAATGAGTTGTCGCCATAATATAATTTGGATTGGATATTCACTGCACTGTCAAAGTCGTTATATATTGCAGCTCCACCCAATTCATTGCTGACATTGACGTTGACGTTAAATGTATTGTTTGTAGCCTTTAAAACACCGATGTTGTTGTATAATACGCCGCCAAGCAAATCGTTACAGGTCACATCGACATTAAATGTATTGTGGCTGACGGTTGCCGTTGAATTTCTGTTCCATAGTATTCCACCGGCTATTCGATTAGTACCGTTAACAACAAGTCTGATTTTGGAGAATGTGTTGTTTGTCATAACGAATTCACCGATTTCATTGTACATCAAACCTCCACCGATTCTAGGAGCCGTGTTTGTAATGTTTTCAAAGAGATTGTTGGACAGATACATTTTGGATTCGTAATTGTCTATGACTGATGCCTGCAATACAGCAGAATAAGTGGTATTCATATTGGTGAATTTTGAATTTGTAATCCTTGCGTTGACATTTTCGTATGAGTGAATTGCTCTTCCTGTGTTGTTGTTGAATATGCAGTTATTAATGGTAACTTCCTGATTACCGGTAAGTTCAATGATTGATTCCTTTTCAGTTTCCACATAATTGTTTTTGAAAACTGAATTTTCTATGGAACTTTTTTGGCCGTTTCCAATTATTCTTATACCTGAACCCTTCGTTGCCTGATTATGTTCAAATGTACAATCCTTAACCGTCAGACTGCCTCTTGAGAGTATGTTTACTCCATTGGTTTTACCTGTGGAATTGACAAATGTACAGTTTGTTATTGTAATCTTTGTTGAAGTGGCTCCTGTGATGGCGGCATTGGTGGTGGTCTTGAAATTCCTGAAGGTAACGTTACTTATTTTCAAGCTGTTTCCCGCAAAAATCAAAAAGCCGTTATTTGACTGACCGTCTATCACTGCACCGTTACCGTTTATTTCCAAGTTGATTGGATTGTTTACGGTTACGGGTTCATCCACTTTGTACGTTTTTTTATCCAAATTCAAAGTTTGATTTTTCTTTTCCCTTAATTTACTTTTTAACTGAGTATAGTCTGCAATAGACTCTTGGCTACTTTTTAAGTTACCGGAATAATCTTTTGTAATTGAATCCTGATTATTTTCCGGAACAATCACATTATTATCAGTCACATCAGCCGAGTCATCAACAGCAAATGCTATGTTGCATGTCAATATCACCGAAGAAATGATGATAATGCAATATAATAGTATTTTTTTATTAATGATAATCACCTCTAATAAATCATATTCTATAATAAATAATATTATTCTATTTAACATATTTTATATATTTTCTTTTTTTAATGTCCATAGATTAAAATTAAGAATATGCAGATATATTGGAGATTCTAATTTGCAAATATTTCTTTAAATGAGATATTGTCTATAAAATATTATAATTAACCTTTAATAGGTTAAAAAATAAATAATATTATTAAGGAAAGTTATAGTAAAATAGGATAGGGGATATGTATGCAGTTTGTTCTATTGCATAGTAATGAAACAATCGATGAAAAACGACAGGATCAAATACGTGAAACATTCAATAACACTACATCCATAATATGTGAGCATATTGAATATGAGTGGATTTCCGATGACAGGAAGACATTGTTCATTGGAAGAAATCCAGATATTGTAACATATCAGAAATATAAAGTCTTTGACGATGAGGACAATAATCTGTCATTTATCCATGGGTGGGTTAAAAAAGTATCCGAAGATGAATTGCTTGAAGCGGACATGTTGGATATGGATGACGGTGAACAATTGGATGGATTGTATATATACGGTAAGTTAAACAGTTGCGGTAATGGATCAATAGTCAGAAGTTTGGAATGTCCCCCATTATACTATGCCAAAAAGGAAGACGGCTACTGCATTTCTTCAAGGATATTTACGATATCCAAGCTGTTTGATTTCGATACAATCAACAGGAAACATGTGGCATCACACATTGAACTGCAGAACATGGCAGTAACCGATGAAACGATATATGAAAACATTTACTTTATACCATTCGGAACCGAAATCAGCATATCAGACAAATTGGAATTGGAATTCAAGCCTGATTTCCTGTATGACGAACGCCTAAATAAATTGTATGCCGAAGACCCGGAGAAATATTGGGATGAGTGCTATCAAAGAATCGCTTCACAGGTAAATGCATTTGCACAGAAGGGATTGATGGAACACTTAAGTATTGGAATAACAGGTGGAATGGACTCCCGTTTACTCTTGTCACTCTATCATAATCATGTAAAAGAAGCATTTACCGCTGGACCGGTCTATTCTCCTGAGGTATTTATAGGTAAGATGATTTGCGACACGTTGGACATTGAACATAAAACCCCCGCCCTGAAGCAGACTGCCCAATCGGAAAATCTTCTTAGAAGAATGTCCATTCACATATTCGACAGGGAATTTGAGATGAGTCCGTGGGATCTGGGCAGGATATTTCCAAAATCCATGGATGGCATACGATTGGATGGACATGAATACCTTAAGCAAGATGCATTCACTGCTGATTTAACAGTTGACGAGGTATTGGAAAAGTCAAAAAAAGAGATAGCACACAATGACATTATAACATCAGAATATAGTGATAAAATAATACGTGACGATATAGAATTCGAAAGAAAATATGCCGAAAGCATGAAGGACATCAAAAAATATCCGAAAATAAAGAAAATATTAAACAGGGGAAGATGGTTTTCGGCTGCACACGAAACGGAATTCAACCATAGGTTTAATCTCTTGCCCCTTGCATCGGACACATTGGTCAAATATAATTACAACGGTTCAATAGACAGTATAAATAACCTTGAGTGTCATGTGGAACTGATAAGAAGAAGCAATCCTGAACTCTTGGAAATACCACTTTTCAACAACCAGTTCACGCAAAATCCGGTACCGCCGATAGACAATAAGGTGCCCGGAAGATTAAACTATAAAAATTTATATCTCGTTAAATACTATGATCATATACATAAATACATTGAAGATAATTATCATCTGATAAAGGACATTGTCAAGGAATCGTTTATAGATGAATTGACATTGGATAATATTGAAGGCAACGTAAGATTATCCCAGAAGGTCTACAATATATTGGAAGCGATAGTTTTATTTAAAACGGAAGATGCATGTGATCTTAAGGAAGAATTGGACGTTGATTTTGAGGTTGAGGATGAAGAGAATCTTGATACGACTGATGAAGATACAATAAAGGCATTCATAGCCTACAATAAGGACATCGTTAGACTGAAACGGGAAAAAGATCAGGAAAACACTAATCTTGAGAACGTCAATCAATTAACCAAGAACATGGAAGATAAGGAAAAATTGATTGAAATATTATATAAAAATAAGCGTGAACTGGAAGAAAAGGCTGAAGAATTATATGCAGTCATAAATGATAAGAATAGACAGATAAGAGATTTGGACAAATTCAATAATGATAAGGCAGAGTTAATAGATAAGTTAAAGGAGAACAATACGGTTCTTAAGGAAAAATATCAGCAACTGGAGGATGAAAAGAAAATAATGGTCAATTCAACCAGTTGGAAAATAACAAAGCCTATCAGAACCATTTCAGATAAGGTCAAAAAGGAATAACCCTCCAAATTATTTTTTTTCTTTGTGACCTGCTTCTTTTTTTAATATTTGTTATAAATCTTACCTGCAGGCTCCACAGCCATTGCAGGCACCCTCTTCACACCACGGTGTAATCTGACCGGTCTTGACCTTCTCATATTCATTTTTAAGGAATCTGTTGCTGATGCCAACATCAATTTCATGCCATGGAAGAGTATACTCCTCGTTTTGTTTAATCTTGTTTATGTTGGCTGCCAGTTTATACCAATCCCTGAACTGAATCCTGTCGCCAATTCTAAGCAGCTTGTTCAACTCGCCTCCTGAATTGGTAAGCACATATTGCATCGTGGCTTTCTTAAGGTTTTCCTGCTTATGGGAATACTTAAGCCTTACGCTGTACTTTTTGAACTTGTCGAATAAATCATCATAGTCAAAGCCCATCCACTGCAGGGGGGTATGCGGCTTGGGAATCAATGGATTGACGCTGGTTTTAATGGTATTGTATCTGACGCCGCGGCTTGTTATGCCCCTTAAGAAGTTGACCAATTCAAGGATGTCCTCCTTTGATTCCTGCGGAGTACCCAAGAGAAGATACATCTTGATTTTTAACTTCAAGTTTATTGCACGGTCTATCGTATGATGTATCTGATGGTCTGTCATGGGCTTGTTCAGCTTCCATCTTTGTGACTGTATGGTCTCTGGTGCTATGGTAATTGTTTTCAGACCGCTTTGTTTGAGTATTTCAAGCAGTTCGTCGCTTACGCTTTCTACCCTTAGTGAAGGTGTGGCTATTTGAAAACCTTCCTCGGAAAGTATGCTGCACAAATCTTCAATCCTGCTGTAATCACTTACTGCCTCTCCTATCAGGGCAACCTTATTGTGGCCGGTTACCTGTCTGGTTTTAATGGCCGTATCTATCAGTGTTTCCATTTTCACTTCACGTCTTGGCCGGTACATGCATCCGCTCATACAGAATCTGCATCCACGACTGCAGCCGCGTGAAACCTCAAGAAGAAATGCATCATCGCCGAATGCCGGGGTAAACTTAGGATTATCGGTCTTCGTGACGATTTGATATATGGGGCGGTGTGCATCCTTCATGTTCTTGACATTCTGAAGCTTAACCCTTTGACCGGGAATGTATATCCCGGGTATTTCAAGAAAGTCGAAAATGTCCGCCCTTGGGTTGTTGGTATCCTGACGTATATTAACGATTTCATCAAGCATCAGTTCCCCGTCACCAACTGCAAAGAAGTCAACGAAATTTGATATTGGCAGGGGATTTGATGCTGCACATGGACCGCCCGCTATAACCAGGGGGTGATGTGGTTTTCTGTCCTTTGACAAAAGGGGAATACCGCTTCGCTTGAGCATGTCAATCATGTTAAGGTAATCCTGTTCAAACTGAAGGGTAAATCCGACAATATCAAACTCCGCTAGGGGGGTACGCGTTTCAATACTCTTTGTCTGGGGGTATATAACGCGTTCACAGTAGATGTCCTCGCGTTCGTTCAGAAAATCGTATATTATATGGTAGCCCAGTGAACTCATGGCAACCCTGTATATATTGGGATAACATGATGCATAACGGGTAATTACCTTACGCGGATTTTTTATAACGGTATTGTATTCTTCAATCATGGACTAATCACAAAAAAGTTTTATCATTGATAGTATATTTATATGTGATTCTATTTTAAAATTATTATTCTTTAAACATTTATATGATTTATTCTTTAAAATGAGTGGATATTTTGAGGAGTGTTGAATAGACTTGGAAAAAGAAAAAAAGGAAAAAATAGAATGGTTATTCTATTGTCAATGATTCACTGTCAGCTGAACGTTGATAGCTTGCATTTTCGAATACTGCAGTTAGTGCGTATGTGCCTGTTGGCATATCGCCTGGTAGCGTGTATTCGAGTGTTGCAATTCCAT
>MUZY01000255.1:6164-6468 GCA_003266065.1 Methanosphaera sp. rholeuAM130 | reverse complement strand
TCATCCGTTGTCAAACCGGGTGACAGGCTGAAACTCATTGCTCACTTGTCTGAAAGTGGGGTTGATATTAGTGGTGGTCAGCTGGTCTTCAAGTTAAATGGTGTATCGCTTAAGGATGAGAAAGGTAATGCGGTGGTTGTAAACATTACGAATGGTCTTGGTGTACTTGACTATAAAATCCCTGATACGTTGGGTGCCAGAACACACAACCTAACGGCGGTATACTCCTCAAGTAATTATGATAGGGTAGAGTTGACGGCAAGTTTAACCATGAACCGATTGAATACCCATATCGAATCCGAGC
>MUZY01000255.1:528-6122 GCA_003266065.1 Methanosphaera sp. rholeuAM130 | reverse complement strand
ATCAACTACAAATTACCTACAACGTTATCCAAGGGATTGCATCAGGTAACCATCATTGCGGGAGAAAACGGTAAGTACATATCAAGTCGTGCAAATACCGTGTTAATTAAAACATAATCTCCCTTTTCATAACTTTTTTTTTAATTTTGAATTATTAAATTTTTTAAATTTTGATTATCCTTTTCAAATCCCATTGCATGAAAAAATTATTTATCGCTTTTTTGCCCTATTAACATTTAAATATCACTTAAAATAAACAATTATTTATTCATTAAGTAAATTTTTTACTCTTATTGATGATTATTAGGAATTTTAAGTTATACGATATGGTATACTTTTAGATTTTTAATCTAATCATTTATAGAAAAAAACGGGGATGTTGAATATATGTTTAACGGTATAAAAAATAAGATAATAATCCTATTTATTGTCATTAGTTTTTTATTATTAATCTCACCGGTTGTATTTGCTAATCAAACGGTGGATAATAATATATTTACTGGAGATAATTCATTATCTGACGATAATTTGATATCTGATGATAATTCATTATGTTCGGATAATATAGGCACTGATGACAATGAATTTCATAAAGAGACAAGTAATTCAAAACAAGACGGTAACGATAAGATCTATGTATCACCTAGTGGTGGAGGAAGTGGTGTAAGTCCAACCGAGACTACTAATATAGAGGATGCGGTAAGTCGTTTGGATGATAATGGAACCATATACTTGACGGCTGACGGGGACAATAATCAATACCAATTGTATGGGGTAGGTATTAATCCCACCGTACTCAAAAACACCACAAAAAACGTGAAGATAGTGGGAGATTCTAAGAGTAACATTAGTTTGAGGAGTACCTATTTGATGTTTGATATAGGGGAGGTAAATCTAACATTTAGAAATTTGAACTTCATTGACAGTTATTCCTATTATTATTTGGGAGTAATAATTAGTCAGGTATCTAATGTGTCATTCATCAACTGTTCATTTATTAATTATAGGGGATTTAATAAGGATACTTCCTTCATATATTCCGTATACTCAAACATGACTTTTACAAATTGTACATTCAAGGACAGCAATTTATCAAACGGCAGTTCATTTATTAGATCTTATGTACGCCGTGTAATGGGAGAATACATGAATGATTTTCCGATTCAGTATTATTCCTATTCAAATATGCTGTTTAAAAACAATTTATTTGTCAATAACACTGCCAGCTGTGACAGCAATTTGTTGTTTTTCGATTGCTGTGACTGTATCGAACTAAGAAATAACCGATTTGAAAATAACACTGCAATAAATGGTTTGGTTCGTTCATATTTGGGTTTCAACGATTCATTTATCAACAACACCTTCATTAATAACGAAGCCAATTGTCTGTTCTTGGCTTACTCTAACGGACTTGTCAAATCTAACGTATTTAAAAATAACACGTCACCTATGGCTACAGGTATACTCATGATTAATGGGGAGTATAATCTCAGCAATAACGAATTCATCAATAACCACGCAGATAATTATGGTGGAGCAATTGTTAACTTGGGCTACTATCAGGTAAACATGACAAAATGTGTTTTCAATAATAATTCAGCGTTATATGGTGGTGCTATCTATAACGTCTATGATTCATTGAATATTACATACTCTAATTTCACGTCAAATAAGGCTGCTGTTGGAGGAGCGTTATATTACATGTTTAACGACACTAAAATAACTTCAATGGCATTCAATCCCAATATTGAATTAAACAATCCGAACGCCATTAAAAATTCATTGTTTGAGTCGAACACCGCTGATGAGGGAAGCGTATTATATGCTCTAAGAAGCAATATTCAATTCAATGAAAATGCAATATTCAATCGTGATGTCAATGATAATTTAATCACGGTTAAAGAAAATGCTTCTATCAATATCGATAATAATTGGTGGGGTCAAAATAATCCTAATTATGGTGTAATAACAAACGGGCTCATACCAAAAACGTGGATTATAATGAATTTAACAAATACAACCACATCCACAAATCCAATTAATCTAAAAGTCAGTCTAAATACTTTAAATAATCAAAAAGAATTTAAGGGAAACATCCCACAGAGGATAGTTAAGTTCACGGCTAAAGATGGCGTATTCAATATCAATCAGTCATCAATAAATAAAACGCTCACAAATACGTACACGGGTACAAGTCCCGTTTATGCTGCTATAGATAATGAAAAAATAAGATTGAACTCTAAAGATGAAGTATGGATGAGCGTTGACAACATTAAAACAAAAAGCAACAGGACAATCACAATAAAGATAAACACGGTAAACGATTTAAAAAACAACGTAACAATATATGTCAATGATAAATTAATTAAAAATACAAAGGTCAACGGAACATTCAATCTGGACTACTTTATTTCCAATAGTTACAAAACGGCAAATTACACTATAAAAGTATCATATAATGGTGATTCAAAGTACATGGCAAAAAATGTAACCGCTAACTTGGAAGTATTGAACACCTTGTCCAATAACATAAACAACGTAATAACGCCCCTTGTTACTAAGAATACGAATTACACGACTGAATTGCCTGCTAAATATGATCCAAGACTCACAAATTCAACCACTCCATTAACAAATCAAGGAAACAGTGGAAGTTGTTGGGTATTCTCATCGATAAATACATTACAGGAATGTATAAAAAAACAAGTTAATCAGACATATGATTTTTCAGAAAACAATGCAAAGAATATCATAGCAAAATATTCATTGATAGGCGACAATGAGAAAACTCCGAATAATGGCGGTTCAGGAATAGAAGTACTTTCATACATGGTTGGATGGTATGGACCATTATTGGAGGAAACTGAAGGATATTCTGACTTCAGCGTAATTTCTCCACAATATGACAGTTCCTATCATGTACAGGATGTAATATTTGTTCCGGAACGTAAGCAAATAATGGATATCGACCAGATAAAAGAGGCAGTATACAACTATGGAGCAGTACAGGTAATATATAACGGCGGATCAATAAGTACAAACTTATATAATAACGAGCACTATGAAGACAATCATGGAGCCACCATCGTAGGATGGGATGACAACTATGATAAAAACAATTTCCAATTCGATAACGGTACCGATACAATAACTCCTGAAGGTGATGGTGCATTTATAATTAAAAATAGTTGGGGTGGAGGATTTGCGGATGACGGGTATCAATACATATCCTATTATGATTTAACGTACGGAGGATATCTGGATACAAACGGCTACAATATAGAATTGTATGCATATCTGATAAATGATACTCCAGAGTACACAGATATTTACCAATACGATGCACTCGCAACACAAAAGCTACAGTTCACAGGTAAAGCCAGAATGAAAAACACATACACTGCCGATAAGGATGAGACTCTTGCAGCGATAGGAACGTACTTTGTAGACAAAAGCAGTTATTCATTAAAGGTATATATCAACAATGAATTGGTACATACCCAAACAGCTAATGTAACACAAAGGGGTTATAGAACAATTAAATTGGATAAATATTATCTATTGAACAAAAATGATGACTTTACCATTGAAATGGAGATAAAATCATTAGAAAGAAACGTCACGGAGATTTATTACCAATATAAAGAGAATCATGATGAAAAATATGCTGAAAATCTCTCATATATCAGTTATGATGGGGATGAATGGTTGGATGCTTATGATTTTTTAAACAAGGGAGCAATAACATTAAAAGCATATGCTCTGGAAACTCCAATAGTAAACACTACCGCAAAGTTAGTTAACGGCACATTAACCATAAAAACGGGCGTAATAAATAACAATAAAAACGCCAATATAACATACCTACTGAATGGAAAAGCGCTTAGGGATTCAAATGGCAATATTGTAAACATTAAAATTACTTCCGATGCAACAAAAACAAGCAATTATGCAGTTGGAAATCTGACGGAATATACATTAAAGACGATTTACACGTCAGAAGAATATGAAATTGAACACGTCACCTCATTCGTTAAAAACAATACGACTCTAACCATAAAAACAAACAATTCAAAGCCAAAGGTTAATGACAAAATCGATATAATTCTACAGTTACAATCCAATTCGAATAATCTGAAAAATCAAAACATCACCGTAAAAATCAACAACAAGGAGTACACGCTTCTAACGGATAATAACGGTAAGGCAAACATCACAATCAAATTGCAGACAGTTGGCAATCAAAAAGTAACGGCCAGTTATCAAGGTAACAATACATATAATCCAAGCAATTCCACTTTAACATTCAATGTAGATAAGATCTCCACAACTACTAACGTCAGCATCAAAAACAAAACGGTAACAAATACAACAGTTGAAATTACATTGGCCGACAGCGATAACAATAAAGCTATTTCAGGGGCATCTTTAATTGTTCTTGACGGTAATAAAAAGGAGTTGGCCACAACTACAACCGATAATAACGGTAAAGCCGTTGTAAAAATTAATTTACCTAGCGGTAATCAAACAGTTACTGTCAAATATCTTGGAAACAATACATATAAGGCAAGTAACCGTTCAATCACAATAAATGTTCAAAAAATAACGCCTGTATTAATAACGTCTTTAAATTCCCCTGTCATTGTCGGTCAAACGGTCACGATAACTGCAACTGTAACCGATAACAACAAAGCCGTAAACGGTACGGTAACATTTAAAATGAATAATAAGACTATCCAAACGTTGGAATTATCCAAGTCAAAAGCAGTACTAAATACTACAACGGCATCTGCCGGGATATATAACATAACAGTAATATTCAATGCCAATGAGATTTACAATAGCGTATCATCCAATATGAAACTACAATCAAACAAGTTAAACACTACACTGACAATTGCAGCAAACAACACAAATCCACGAGTAAACGATAATGTTAAGATAACACTCACATTAAAAGACAGTCATGGTAAATTATTGGGCAACGAAAACGTAACTCTACAAATCAACAATAAGACATATCTATTAACCACTAATAAAAATGCAATTGCAACATATACATATACTCTTCTAAGAAACGATAATGCCATGAACATCAAAGCAAGCTTTAACTCTACAAACCTTTACAATCCATCAAAGATGTCATTGAATATTAACAGGTATTATGAAGCTGATATGGAGTTGCTTACAGGTTCATTCGACTCTAAACCGGGGGACACGGTTAAACTCATAGCCCATATCAGGGATAATGGAGTGGATATTGATGGCGGACAGCTGGTATTCAAGTTAAACGGCGTTTCACTTAAGGATGAAAACGGCAATGCAGTAGTAGTAAATATCAAGAAAGGATTGGCAGTACTAGAGTACAAGATACCTGATACGTTAGGTGCCCGTACACATAGTTTAACGGCCGTGTATGCGTCCAATAATTATGGACGTGTGGAATTAACGACGCCGATGACCATCAACAAGTACTACACACATATCGACGTAAATCCTCTTTATACTACAGGTAATTCCATACAGGTCAAGGCTCAGGTGGTAGACCAAAACAACCAGGCATTAAATAAGCAGACTTCCATGTGCATAAAGCT
>MUZY01000255.1:0-449 GCA_003266065.1 Methanosphaera sp. rholeuAM130 | reverse complement strand
TTGAATACCAAGTCAACATCCAAGAGTGGAGATACGAAAACGGGCACTATAATGAGCATACTAACAGGTTCTTCTATGGTAAAGCCGGGTGACAGGCTAAAACTAATCGCACACTTGTCTGAAGATGGACTTGATATTGGTGGAGGACAGCTGGTATTCAAATTAAATGGAGTATCGCTTAAGGATGAAAACGGTAACGGTGTTGTAGTTAACATTGCCGACGGTCTTGGTGTACTTGACTATAAAATCCCGGATACCTTGGGTGCCAGAACACATGACTTAATGGCCGTTTACGTATCTAAAAAATATGGAAGAGTAGATATGACTGCAAGTTTAACGATGAACAGGTTGAATACCCATATCGAATCCGAGCCAATGTTTACAAGCGGTAGCACAAGCTATATTAAAGCTCGCATATTGGATGACAACAATCAACTGATAAACAAGCA
>MUZY01000043.1 GCA_003266065.1 Methanosphaera sp. rholeuAM130 | reverse complement strand
TATGCTCACTTTCCAATGACTGTAAAAGTTAAAGGAAATCTCATAACAATCGATAACTTCCTCGGTGAAAGAAGTCCACGTTCAGCAAAAATTATTGGTGATGTCAAAGTACAAGTTAAGGGTGAAGATGTAACCATTACGGGTATCAACAAGGAACATGTTGGTCAGACAATGGCTAATATCGAACAGGCAACCAAAATTAAAAGACGGGATCCTCGTGTATTCCAAGATGGAATATACTTAGTGGATAAAACTCAGGAAGAAATAGAATAAACATATTTTGAGAGGAAGTAGAATGACTAAAAAACCAACCTTCAAAAGACAAGAATATTGGAGATATAAAAAACTTGGTGATAGTTACCGTAGACCTAGAGGTAAACTAAGTAAAAGACGACGATACCAAGCAAGAAAACCTGCAATGGCTAGAGTAGGATTCAGATGTCCTAAAGCTAACAGAGGATTACATCCATCAGGTTATAAAGACATATTAGTTGAAAACGTCGATCAAATCAAAGCTTTAAATCCTGAAACTGATGCAGCAAGAATTAGTGCAACAGTAGGAAATAGAAAAAGACAGTTAATTGTAGCAAAAGCTCAAGAAATAGGGGTTAAAGTATTAAATTAAGTGTATTTAAATGAGTCCCATGTCTATTGGACTAAGGATACGTTAATGATACTTAATTAATTTATTTATTTATATTATTGAGGAGGATTTTTATGAATCTTACTACACAGAAAAAATTAGCTGCAAAGATTCTTAAGGTAGGGGTTAATAGAGTTTGGATAGACCCTGAACACATGGAAGAAGTATCCAGAGCAATTACAAGAAATAGTATTAGGGCTTTGATTAATGATGGTGTTATCAAAGCAAAACCCGCTACTGGAATAAGCAGTTACAGAAGCAAAAAGAATGCTGAACAAAAAAGTAAAGGAAGAAGAAGAGGCCATGGAAGTATCAAAGGGGCAAAACATGCAAGAACTCCTAAGAAACAAGCATGGATGAGTACCATCCGTTCTTTAAGAGTTGTTCTCAAAGATATGCGTGCTAATGATGAAATTGATAGAACTACATACCGTAAGTTATATAACATGGCAAAAGGTGGATCATTCAGAAGTAAATCATACATGAAAACTTATGCAAAAGACCACGGAATGTTAAAACAAACGGGGGAATAGAAAGTGGCAAGATCAGCAACATATAAAGTTCAATTCAAAAGAAGAAGAGAAGGTAAAACTAATTATAACAGAAGATATAAATTAGTGGATCTTGACAAGACAAGAATGGTTGTTAGAGTTACATCAAACCACACTATTGTCCAACTGATTAAGGTAGGAGCTAATGGGGATGAAACATTAGTATCAGCTACATCAAAACAATTAAAGGATTACGGATGGTTAGGTAACGGTAAAAATACATCCGCCGCATATCTTACAGGATACCTATTCGGTAAAAAAGCAATCAGTGAAGACTATGATGAAACCATTCTGGATATTGGATTACAACCATCCATCAGAGGTACCAAAATATACGCAGTCTTAAAAGGAGCACTTGATGCAGGTTTATGGATACCTCACAATGAATCCGTTTTACCGGATGATTCCAGAATAAGAGGAGAACATATAGCCCAATATGCCGAGAGTATGGATGAAGAAGAAAGAAACGCAAAATTCGCAAATTACATTAGATGTGGATTATCTCCAGTAGAAATACCAGATCATTTCGATAGCGTTAAAAATAAAATAGATGAGGCAACACAATGAGCAAAAGATCAAATAGACCAAACAATAATAACTCTCCTAACAAGTTCAATACGGAAAATTGGATTCCGAAAACCGAACTTGGACAGAAAGTTAAAGATGGCGAAATAACTGATATTGATCAAATATTAGAAAAAGGCCTTCCAAT
>MUZY01000209.1:500-2323 GCA_003266065.1 Methanosphaera sp. rholeuAM130 | reverse complement strand
CTAACTTAGAAGTATTAAACTCTTACTGGGTTTGGGAAGATGGTAAAGCCAAATACTACGAAGTAATTCTCGTTGACCCACAAAGACCTGAAATCCAACATGACAACAACATCAATTGGATATGTGAAAAACAGCACACAAGAAGAGCATTCAGAGGATTGACCAGTGCAGGTAAAAAAGGTAGAGGATTACGCAAAAAAGGTAAAGGTGCCGAAAAGGTTAGATAGATGATCCACAACATTTCGTACAGGACATTTGTTTATTCAACCGAAGACGAGGAGAATGTGGTTAAGTCCCTTAATTACATCTTCCTTGAACCTTCACCTGTCAAGACAATTACCGAAGACCACTTCGGAAACGATATATTAATTCTATCCCAAAAGATTTCAAAGAAAAGATACGTCAGGGATATCGTCAACTTCCTAAATGAAAATCTGTCCCAACAGGATAAAGACGTCCTAAGGGAAGAATTAAGTCGTCGCATGGACGACAAGGGCAACCTGTTTATGAGATTCGACAAACAGGAAGCCTATGACGAGAACCTTAAATTGACCTATGACGGTGACGCTATTCATGTGAGAATTAAAATAGCAAGCTATCCTGTAAGCAAAGAAAACGCCATCCGTGTAGCGAAGGAAATCTTTGACTTCTTAGAATAAAATCCAAACAATATTTATTCATTTTATTTTTAAATGCCGATTAATTAAACGTTAGGTTCCAATACTATGACTAATTTTTATGATTTCAATATCCAAGCAAATGAAGAGGTTATCGAAACTCTTGAAAATTTCGGCTTCAGGGGTGCATGCATATTCTATGATTCGACACTTCTGGACAACAACAAAGAGGATGTATTGAACGAATTCGACATGCTCAAAGAATCTACGAAAATGGAGTTGTACCATGGAGTTTTCATAAATGAAACAAACCCTCAACTTTTAACCAAAAACGTCTTGAGATATCATCAAAAAAGTGATATTATAATGGCCAACGGGGGCAGGGAAAACATCAACAGAACCGCCTGTCAAATGCCACAGATAGATATCATCAACGAACCTTACACGTCAAACAACCACAGCGGCATAAATCACATCCTCGCCAGGATGCTCGTTGAAAACAACATCACAATAAACATCAGCTACAGAAGCATACTCAACAACAGGGGATACTACAAATCCAAGCTGTTGAGTCAAATCAACCAACTGTTTACGCTTCAGGAAAAATATTCTTTCAATACAATCATAACCAGTGGAAGCAAATCGTTCTATGACGTAAAAAGCGTTGACGCAATGCTGATGCTTGGAGGGCTATTTGATACCGACAAAAAGACTATTGAAGACTCCTTAAGCACCAATGTAGAAGATGTTATTAAAAATATTCAAAACAAGAAGGACAGCATCGTAGATGGTGTTAAACTAATCAGATGAAGGGATTTAATGAGACTGAAAATACTGCCACCTACACTTAGACAAAAGAAAAGATACATTGCTCTCAAATTATATTCGGAAAGTGAAATAACAAAGGATGAATGCATACAGATATTATGGAATAGCATCATAAATATCTTCGGCGAAATCGAATCAGGCAAAATCAACCTGTGGCTTATCGACTTTGAAGAAGCAGAAAACATTAAAAGATTTGAATATAATTGCATAGTCCGCTGTACAAGAGGCTATGAAAAAATGGCCTTGACGGCATTTTATACCATTGCAAACTACAGGAAAAATCCGATAGCAATACACGGCCTGTCAACCTCGGGTACCATAAAAAATCTTAAGGAAAAGTTTTAAATCAACATTAAAACAATAAATTAACCTCCAATA
>MUZY01000209.1:0-355 GCA_003266065.1 Methanosphaera sp. rholeuAM130 | reverse complement strand
TTATAAAAAAATTATTTTAAATGATTATTATGGCAATACATCCAATAGAATTTAGATACGGTACTCCTGAGATGAAGGCCGTATGGGAACAGGAATCAAAACTTGAAAACATGTTGAAAGTTGAAGCGGCTCTTGCCAAGGCCGAAGGTGAAATTGGCTTAATACCTAAAGAGGCCGCCGATGAAATCAACAGGAAAGCTACGACAGAATACGTCAAACAGGAAAGGGTAGATGAAATAGAACGTGCCACAAACCATGACATCGGAGCATTGATGAAGGCATTGGAAGAAGTATGCGACAACAATGCCGGAGAGTACGTTCACTACGGCTCAACAAGCAATGACATCATAGATTC
>MUZY01000061.1:717-1704 GCA_003266065.1 Methanosphaera sp. rholeuAM130 | reverse complement strand
TAAACGATACGAGGGTAGCAGTGGGTGACGTCGTTACATTAACGGCATCAGTATCTGATTTGGATAACAATAAGATAAATACCGGTTATGTTACCTTCAAATATAATGACACGTACATTAAGGATATGAATACGGGAAGAGCCGATATTGCAGTAAAAAACGGTATAGCAACAATCACTTTCAAGTCATTGAACCATTGGAGAAACTCTAACATCAAAGTTCAGGCCGATTACCTTGAAAATGATAAGTATAATCCGTCAACTGTTAAGTCCAACCTTGCCGTAGCATATAGGACTGCACTGATTACGGTCACTACAAGTCCCGCAACAAGCAAGATGGATGAAAAGATAACATTCACGGCAACACTCAGGGATAATGTCACGATAAACGATGGAGTGGTAATATTTAAGGTAAATGGATTGACCGTAAAGGATTCCAACAACAACACCATAATGGTGGATGTTAAAAACAATAAAGCTACACTGGTCTTTACAATACCTGACGGCTGGAGTGCAAAGTCATTTAAGCTGACGGCGGTATACTCGCACAGAAACTATAAGCGTGCCGAAAACAAGACATACTTCAACCTGACTAAAACCGAGACGCACTTCAACATTACTGGAATAACTGCCAAAAGGAATGGCAACTTGACGATAAGGGCAAGACTGCTTGATGCACACAACCACAGCGTACTTGGAGTAAATACGATGGCAGTCAAAATCAACGGTCAAACGCTGCAGCTTGACGGCAAATCAGTATTCTTCAATATTGTAAACGGTACCATAAGTATATCCGTAAGATTGCCTGACAAGTACTGCAACATGACGAACATCAATGTAATGCTGGTTACCGGTGACAGGGTAGCTTATCTTGGAAGCAGGTATAATACTACGATTAAGGTCGATGCTTAATTCATTGACATCAGATATGTGGATAAACATTCCACATAATTTCTCTTTTTTTAAAAATAATTATTTTTCATCCAAT
>MUZY01000061.1:340-611 GCA_003266065.1 Methanosphaera sp. rholeuAM130 | reverse complement strand
TTATTTTGCCGTCGCCGTTTAAAAAGTAGTCATAGATAAACAGTATCATTTCATTCATTATCTCAATGGTCTCTTCACGGGAAAACCTTTCATCGCAGTGTTCAAAGGTCAGCTTTTGATTGTAATGCTCGATATTGTCTATTTCAAACTGCCTTTTGATGTCCTCCTTGATGTCGGGGGTAATGATCTTATCGAGTATGTCCTGAATGTGATGGCTGACTTCATGTCCGTATATGAAGTATTGCTTTGACTGTTGTGCGTCTATTTCCAG
>MUZY01000061.1:0-269 GCA_003266065.1 Methanosphaera sp. rholeuAM130 | reverse complement strand
GTGGCGGCATGGTTTTCTATTGAATTGTTCAGCATGAACATTATGAATGACTGGATGATGAATTCATCATGAACGTCCAGTGTCAGTTTCATCATCTGTTCAAATATCTCCGCATACAGCTGATGTACCAGTTCATGGATTATTGTAGTAATCTGCACGGCATCAGGTAGCGTGTCGTTGATGTATAATTTGTTGTGTATATAATATCCCTGAAGGTCAGTATTTTCATCTATTACTATCTTGGCGTATTGGCTTGCGATTTTCTTTAT
>MUZY01000138.1 GCA_003266065.1 Methanosphaera sp. rholeuAM130 | reverse complement strand
GTCTTCAAGAATTCCTTGAATACCTTAGCCATATCAGACTGCCCGTAACAGTTTATCCCCTTAGCCCTTTGGGCAATATTTACCTGTCCGATATTGCTGAATGATTCGTTTCCCAGAACATCCGTCACGTCAGTCAATTTATTGTCGAAGTCATATATTTTTATCCTGTTGAATGTTTGCTTGCATCCATACAAAAGTAGGAAAAACCATGAAGTAACCCATTCGCATGAACCGCTGACATCGCACAAGAAGATATGTTTATTCTTTTTCATGGGCGGTTTGGAGTGGATAAGCTTGATGCAGTGACCGCCGTTTTTAAGATTGCTTCTGATTGTTCGGGGCATGTCTATGTGGCGTGATTTTTTATTTTTAAGCCTTTGTGAACGCTGGTTGGCTATTTTTTTGCTGAGTTTTTTGCATAACTCGAAGACTCTCGGATCATACGTATCCAGCATTACCATGCTTACATCCACATATCTTCCATCCTTATCCCTGTTGTTTTTCTTGTCCTCAATCATCTGGTCATATAACTCTTGAAGTTGCTCTAAGTTGTCATTTGGGTTGAAAGCTTCTTCCGGCAGGTTTCCCTCACCGTCTGCCCTCTCTGGTTGTGGCTGTTGTTCTTCTTTCTTTTCTTTTTTTATGTCCAGTTTCTTGAATACCTTATCGAATGCCCTTTTGAATTTGTCGTTGTCAGCAATATCCTTAACATATACTGCCTTTAGGCAATGATATAGTTCATCAGCAGTTAAAGAATCCTTTAACTCCATAAGAACTGTATATGCTAGGGTAGTACTTCTTATGCTGACTTGCATTCCCTCATTTCTCAGGTAGTTTGAAATTAATACGACTTCTTTTTCCATAAAATCACTTATAAGGACATATTGTTATTTATTATATTTATGATTATGGATATATATTTTAGACGGTAAGTAATCTAACACATGCTTATATGAAAATATTTGGAATATTTTTTATATTTTTTTATTCTAATAATATGTCTATTTTTGTTTAAATATGAAGCAGTTTATATTATAATTTTCCCATATATACTTATTTTTTTAAATTTTTTCTATTCATAAATTTTTCAAAAGTATACTTTATTTATATTGTTGTATTTTTTCAAAAGTATACTTTTATTTTTTTGTTGTATTTTTTTATTTTTATACGCATAAAAAATTATTGTACTTTTTTTATAATTTATACAATATTTTCTATTTTATTGTAATTTTTTTAGAAAAATAGTTTTTTAAGTGCTAATCAATCATCTGAATTGCAAATATTTATATATTATGTTCAAACATAATAATTAATTGATTAAATTAAGATATTTAATTGGATGTTATTTACTTGATTTAAAGATAAATTTAGAGGCTGAATTATTATCGAAATGGTGGTTTAATGTCATTATTAATTAGGGACAGGTATATTGATAAGATATTGGAACATAGAAATATGGGAGCGATAACGGTACTGACGGGAATAGCTTATTCCGGGCGAAGCGTACTGTTAAAACAGGCATTTGATAGTTTAAAAGCACAGGAAGATATTCCTCAGGAAAATATAATATTTGTTGATTTAATAAAAATGGGCAGCGATAGGGAAAAAAATTCAAGATACTTATCTGACTTAATCTACTCTCGGATTAATGATTTAAAGGGAAGCAAATATCTTTTTATTGATAATATAGAATATGCAGATAATTGGGGACGCATCCTTTACGGGTGTAAGAACAATTATTATTTAAACGTATATATCGCACCGTTTAATTCAAATTATTTAACCAATAAAGATCTGCTGGAGATAGCTTATGTCCATAGGGTAAGAATACTTCCATTTTCATTCAAAGAAGCTATTGAATACTCCAAATTGAATTCAAAAGATAATGTCGAGGAGTTATCTGATAAGGAATTATTTGAAGAATATCAAAGGTATGGCGGCTTACCGGAAGTATGGGAATCGGATAAGTATTGGTATAAAGAACAAATAAGGATATGGTCTTATCAAAACACGCTATATCCAAGCATATATCATTTATATCATAGGAAGTTTGCAGAAAATCTGATTAAATACCTTATTGGGGATATAGGTCATAGATTTAATAAGAATATTTTCCAAAAATTTGTAAATCAGGATATTAATTATAATATGAGTATTTTTAATCTTTCCAATGAACTTTTAAGTTATTATATAGAAATACTGAAAAACATTGGGTTGATACTTCCTTGCGGTTGTATTGATCTAGTAACCCATAAGTCCAAATGGGGCGAAGATATATTTTATCTTTCTGATTCATCATTTTACTTCCATAAGTATTCTCATCTGTTATGCTCTAAGGAAATACTCGAATCTATAATATTCACAGAATTTTTAAGAAGGGATTTTCCCGTTTCAAGAGGATTTTTGGAAAATGAGGAAATCACCTTCGTACATAACGACTCTGACGAATGGATCTATATTCAGGTAGAAATTTCAATAGCCGATGAAACTCTTAGAAGTAAAGTGTTTGATAAGCTGAATCATGATGAAAATGCAGTAAAATATGTCCTTTCAATGGATANNTAAAAAATGAGGATTCAATAACGATAAAGAGGTGATTAAAATGGATGTCAGAATTGACGATGGTATTCATAATACCTTAAGCAACTTTTCAGAGCATTTGTCCGATTATACGGACTTATACATGATAAGCGTCTACATAGATATACTGGACTGTGAACATGTCCGGGATGATGTTAAAGAAAGGGTTAAAAAACAGTTGAACAAAGAGATTATGAGACACCTGACATTTGAAGAAGAATATGATAAATGGTTTAAGGAAAACGTTTTAACAGAATATTGAAAGGGATTATGAGGTAATGCTTATATCCATGGTTCATTTATTCTGGGGATATGGGGAAAATAATTTCAATAAGGGGGATTTATAATGATTGATGAAATATCCTTAAAGGACTCTAGAAACTATCAAAACTATATGCAAAATACGGATTTATATAATAGGGGGATTCATGCAGATACATGCATAATTGTTGATTCTTTGGAAACATACTACGATCGAAAAAACCAGATAGTATACGTTGAAAACTATGAATATTTCAACGAAATGACTGGAAATGTTGAAAGAAAAGGTCAAATAACAAAGAAAATGCTGAAAGAATTAATGGATTATCTTGATTGGAACAACTGGGGTATCAGCATTTATTATTATACATACGAAAAGGCAATAATCATGATAAAACAGATCAACGATAATCAATCATCTCTAAGAAATCTGGAGATGGACGTATTGAACGATGATCTATTGCAGAATGATGATAAGAAAGTTCCAACACTCCTTTTGACGAGCAACAGTTAAAAAAAGGGGGATATAATGAGGTTAAAGGATAAGGGGATTCTAGCAGTAATCGCTTTTACATTATTGATTATTGTCATACCTCTGATAGTTACATTTGTACTTGGAGTGGCAATAGCAGATTATCTGGGATTAACCGGAATAGTCTGGTGGTCATTCATGATAATATTCTATTTAGTTATAGGGGTTATATTGAAGGAAGCTAATCTCTTGACAGTTAGATTCGATGGCAGTATAATAAAGTAGGAAATACTTTTCAAGTATAATAAGAGTAATTCATTAAAATAATTGAAATTTAGGAGGGAATACTAAAAAAATGGGTTCATGGTAAAAGAAGAAGAATTGGGGTTCTTCTACATTCTAAGTAAATATACAGGAGGTTATGGAAAATGATAGTTAAATTTTCATTTACTATCGATTTTTGTACTAAAGCAATACTTACACTTATTGCCATAGTTATCAAGTCATTAATATCGAAGTAGATTATACTTCCATATTTTTATTTTTTATAATTTTACATATATATATTATTTGGATTTTGCTGTGGAATTTTTCTTTTATTTTTTTGAAAGATATTTGTTACCTTAACTATCACTACAGGGTATTAAATGGAAAAATGAGAACAGTATTATGATAAATAGGAATAAGAATTAAAAATTAATTAAATTGCTAAATTGAAATCAAAGTGATTCTTGGATAGGTGATATTCATAAAAATTTTGGTGGATTAGAGAGGGGTGGTGAAATACTAGAATAACCTGTATTCTATGTTCAATAATTATTTTGATTTAATAACTTTTATAAGAAGCGAATATAAGAATAGAATTTTTTTCTTCTTGAATAACATTTGCATATATTAAATCA
>MUZY01000035.1 GCA_003266065.1 Methanosphaera sp. rholeuAM130 | reverse complement strand
CATTAACAGCTATCTACTTAACAGAAAGCAACAATCAAACCATAATAAAAAACAATTATTTACTTGCATATGATGATAATCAAATACTATCAGGGGACAATGCAATTACCAAAATAACTGGAACAGATGAAACAATAGAAAACAACACGCCCAACTATACTGAAATACACATCTTAAACACAACAACATACAATCAATTATTTGAAGAAAATACTCTAAAAGAAGAAATAAACGGTACAATAATCTTAACACAAACAATAACAGAACCAATAATCATAAATCATCCAGTAAATATTACTTCAATAAAAGTACCAACATCAGATGTAATTATAAGAGATAAAAATGCAAGATGGGTAACTGTATCCGGACGCCAATATTTTGATTATCCAACTATACTCCGATTAATACCAAAATATAGTAATATTACATTTACAAGTGAAGCTAATGAATCTAATTTAACCGCCTCATATCTAAACAATCTACTACTAGAAACAAACAGCATAAACATTCAAGAAAACACAATAAATGAAGTGTTTACAATAAATAACTCTAATACTAACCAAATACAGAAAAACAACATCTATGGCAACATCCAAATATTAAACTCCAATAGTAACATAATAGAAGATAATTACATTAACTCAAAAGACAACTACACGATAAACATAGATGAAACATCAACACAAAACACAATACAAAACAACACATTAACTGCAAACATACTAAAAGGAGACCTTAGCATATACAATCCACAAGAAAACACCATAGTAAACAACACACCATTAAACGATGTGAACATCATAATAGACTGTAATGATACAATACCAATACTACCAACAACAATAAAAATAAACATCACATGCAACAACAAAACAGTAAACAAGGGATATGTCATAGTAAACCTGGTAAACGGTACACAAATATTAAAGAAAAACATTACTGGTGGTTACTTGGAATTTAACTACACGCCAACAAGTATCGGAAATCAAACACTGAAAGTATGGTACTATGGTGAAACACCATACAATAATACTGTCACCTCTAAAAACATCACAGTAAGAAAATCAAACATAACACTAACACTGGAATCAGAAAACATAACAATAGGAGAGACAATCAACATAAACGCCACAGTACTGGATGAATACAACAACCCAATAGACAATGAAATACTAACATTCATAGTAAACAACACCCAATACAACACGACAATACATGATGGAATAACAACATTCACAGCTAAAACCAATGATACATGGCTAAATGGAGTACAGATAAAATTCCCTACAACAGATAAATACACTCAAGCCACGAGTAATGTTATTAAACCATCAAAAGGTGAAGTAATATTTAACATCAGACAAAAAGTAGAAGCAGATAACCTAAAAATCACGGCATACTTGACAGATATTGGAGAAACGCCAGTAGCAAACGGTTATGTTAGATTTATGAATGGTTCAACAAGAATTAATGCTTCGAAAATAGAAGATGGCTATGCAAGTTGTGAAATATCATTAGCTAATGTGACAAATGGAGCAGTAATCCTGGCAAACTTCACTAATAATGCAGCATTCAACCTAAGAGCAGAAGAAATAATCCTAACACTAAATCCGCCAACAATAACACAAGTGCAAGTGGATGAAGTAAACGGAAAAGTAGGACAGCCAACTACAATAACAGCTATGGTAACGGCAGATGACAGCACACCAGTAAATGAGGGAACAGTAACATTTACCACAACTGACTACAACGAAACAGTTACAGTAACTGATGGAACAGCAACTACAACCCATACATTCACACAAAGACTAACAGACACGCTTAAGGCAATATACACTCCGGCAAACACGGATAACTACTATGAAAGCAGTAATATAACCACTATCACAATAACCAAAGACCCAGAGGATACGAATATAAACTTGGAGGCAGTTACAGGTAAAATAAACACGGAAGTCACCATAACAGCTACTGTAACGACAACAGATGGAACACCAGTAGATA
>MUZY01000056.1 GCA_003266065.1 Methanosphaera sp. rholeuAM130 | reverse complement strand
CGAATAATTATATATCATGACAACATACATTTAAATAAGGTGAGTTAAATGGACAACAACATAAAAAATTACATCAGTACCCAATTAAATGAAGTACCCTCCTCTTTAAATAATAAGCTATTTTCATTTAAAGGAGTGAAATTCAATAAACGTGACGAATTTGATATTATTAAAAGAAGAATTGATGATTATATAGAAAAAGAGAGTGATGAAAGGTTATTCATATTACCGGGACTTAGAGGTGTTGGAAAAACTACATTACTATATCAAAGCTATGAATATTTACTCAAACAAAGGGATATTTCCCCAAGCGATATATTATATATCTCCTGTGATGATTTGAATGCCATAAATGAAGTAAACTTAAAGGAAGTTATCGAAGAGTACTTGCAAGACGTTCATAATACTACACCAGCATTACTTAATAAACAGGTATTTATTCTAATTGACGAAGCTCATTATGATAAAAATTGGGATTTACATGTTAAATTAATCTACGACAAATCACCAAACATATTCATGATGTTATCCGGATCATCATCATTACACTTGGATTTTAATGCAGATGTAGCAAGAAGATTAAAAATACATGAAATCCTACCCTTAAATTATACCCAACACTTGAAGTTGAAATATGACTATGATGCACATGTTTCAAATGATTTAATAGAAGCATTATTTGAGGGTAATGTAGAAAAGGCTCAGAAGCAAGAATTTAAAATAAGCCGGGAATTAATAAACATCAATGATTACAATCCTAATGATTGGAATACCTATTTTAAATACGGTGCCTTTTGTGGTGTATTGGATAAGAAATACCTTACTGATATGACCGAAGAGTTATGGTCCATAGTTTCTAAAATAATCACCCAAGACATTACTCCCGAATATAATTTAAATAAACAAGCACAGGATAAGGTTTATAGAGTACTGGTTTTAATATCTTCACAA
This sequence comes from Methanosphaera sp. rholeuAM130, assembly GCA_003266065.1. Lineage (GTDB taxonomy): Archaea > Methanobacteriota > Methanobacteria > Methanobacteriales > Methanobacteriaceae > Methanosphaera. The sequence goes on along the minus strand of MUZY01000056.1, from coordinate 3,213 downwards.
AAACCCGGTCAAATAAGTCAAAATAAAGTAGCTGCCAGTTTGAATAACAGTACAAGTACCATGAACAACATCTTCCGAATATTGGAACAAACAAGAATCATCTTTCATTATCAAGCATATGGAGGTTCTCAAACCCAATCCAAAAAGTCTTGGAAATATTATATTGCAACACCAAGCTTAAAAAATGGTATAAATAAGAAATTTGGTCACACCATAGCCAATGAACGTGACTATGATGGAATATTACTTGAAAATTTAGTAGCATCACTACTATTTAATCTAAAAAATAAACTTAGTTATACTCCAGATAAGATATTTAATGTATTCTATGATAAGACTGATGGTGGAGTAGATTTTATTATTCAAAGGGAGTTCCATAAGCCAATTCCTATAGAAGTAGGGCTTGATAAAAAGAGTGATAAACAGGTTAAAAAATTTATGAACAAACACGACAGTCCATATGGCGTAATAATATCCAATAAGACAAATAAAATAGAGAAAAAGGAGGATATCATTTATATTCCCCCAAAAACATTTTCATTCATCTGATTATGATAAAATATATGATATAATTATGAGTAATTATGAAAGCAGAAATTCATTCTTTCTATTGATAGATTGTTCAAAATAATGTAATCAGACATAATACAATTGAACCAATATATGTTCAAAGTTAATCTCTTTAAAAAGCATTGCAATAATAAGACCATCATGGGATTGAAATACACACATGTCTGGTGAACATTATAAGTATATGAAGAGTAAATCTTACTAATTTTATCTTTTTTATATTTTTTTCAAAATTCAAAGCTTTATAATCCCATCATTTATTAAATCTAATATCTCTGTTGCTTTATCAATTACCGCTAAGGGATAGTCGCTTTCATAATCCTCGGGACTTCCCTGACCATATGTTACAAGAACCAGATCAATTTCGGCATTTCTTGCTACCTGTATATCAGCGTCCTTATCGCCGAAGTATATCACGTCACACCTGTCAACACCTTCAGCATTTATTATCTCATTGATTCTGAATGGATTCGGCTTATCGGGTACACCTTCTCTAAAGCCGGATATGTATTTGAAGTCGATGTCATTGAAAAATCTCTTTGCAAGTACTCTGACAACCTTTTCATCACGGTTTGAGCATATGGCCAGCGTTACGCCCCTATCCTGAAGATTTCGTAGCACTTCAGGAACTCCCTCGAATACGGCCGTCCTGTTGAGCGGATGATTTCTGAACAGTTCAATGTATCTGGGATATACTGGCGTCTCTTTTCCAGCATTGTTGTCATTAAGGTACTTTCTGAATGTCGGATAGTGCATGCTTTTTAAATCCGCTTTATATGGTGGTATATCAAATTCTTCCAGTGCCTGATTTACGCATTCAAATGAATCTTCTATGGTATCAAGTATCATTCCGTCCAAATCAAATATAAATAATCTTTTCATGTTATATATTTATCTACTTGTACACATAATAATTTATTGGCTCTGTCAGATAATTGATTGAAATTGAATATTTGAAGATGCTGAATGTATGATGTGTTATTGGATAAAAATAGGATTATATAATCAAATGGATATAATGAAAGATGTGATTGAAATTCGTATCATGCATATCCGATACCAAGTAAATTATGAATCATTGTTTCAATATAATAAATATTTATCATTTTACATTTAATTCAAAAAATCCTGTCAACTCCTCCAACAAATACCGGTTGAAATCAGAAGAATATAACAGATAATAACTTTCCAAAAACTTATCATAACTCCCTAAATTAATAAATAGAAGGATTAACATAATGTTAAGCATATAGTTTACTAAACGATTGAAAACTATAAAAATCATTAAGAGTGATATGAATGTCCAAAAGAAACATATTATTAATCCTGCTGGTGCTGATTGCTTCATTGACGGCAGTTTCAGCGGTAGGACCAGAAATAACATTTAACGTACCCGACGGCTTCTATACCGTAGGATCAAATTCCACATATATGGAAATGATGAACGATGAAGACCTGGTGTATCTGTCAATAATCGACTCCGATCAAATGCCCACAAAGGAAATTCTTAAGAATATGAAACTGATGGGCTACCCTTCAACAAGCCAAAGAACCGTGAAAATAAACAATACCACCGTGAAAGAATATACCTTGACCAATGAAGATGGAGAGCATGGCTATGTATATGCATTTACATTTGGAAGACACAATTACACAATAAATGCAGCAACAACCATGGACAAGGACGCCGAGTGGAACGTGAAAGATCGTAACAATCCCGTCAATGAAATCATCACATCATTGAAATTGGTAAAATAACCCCCATTCCCTTCTTTTTAATTTTTTTTTTATTCGAGCGATTCTGTTAATGCATCATTATAAAAGAGGATTAGCATAAATGACTGGACAAGAGTCTATAAAAAAGATAAAAATTAAAATAAAATAAACATCCAATGTATATTGATTTAAATGAGAAGTAAATATCTAATTTCTCATTTTCGTATTATTATAAACATATTTTGCTCTTTTAAACTCTTCAAGTTCTTCTTCGGCACTTGGTCTGTTCATATATTCTAAAAACGATTCAAACTCATCTTCAGTTTCAATACCTGATTGATGCTATAATAAGTGATAATAATTTAAAATATTTCATCACAAGTTAGCATTTCATTCAAAATATTCATTATTTCATGAAGCATTATTTTTTGAGTATCCTCTGCAGAATCAATAAATGAATTTAACAAAAAGAATATGTAAAATAAATTAAAAACAGGAATGATAAAAACCCCTAAAAAAAAGATAAATTAAAGGATTTCAAATGGTCTTAGAAGGTTCCACCTCCTCCACCACCGAATCCTCCACTTCCAGCACTTCCTATTCCTGAACCGCTGGAATCAGAATCGCTACGTGCAAAGGTGTATACCGAGCTTTCGACATGTGCAAATCCATTGTAGTATGCAAATGACACTGCACTGGAAGTGTTGAAGTAGTCATCGGATACGTCATGCGAATTCAAATACTGTTTCAGGTTTTTGGTTGCCTCATCTGCACATCCAAGGGCTGCCGCATATACAAGGTATCGTCCCCATACCTGTACTGATGCCGGTGGCTTTTGTTCGATTAAACTATAGTCCTTGAGGTATTTCTTGAAGTTCTTCCATTTTTCATGTTTTTCCTTTCCTTCTTTTGTCCATCTTCCGCCCA
>MUZY01000077.1:157-3062 GCA_003266065.1 Methanosphaera sp. rholeuAM130 | reverse complement strand
AATATTTGAGTAAGGATGTAAATAATATGAAAATATGTATGGTTGCAGAGTTTTGCGTACCCTATTATAATGGTGGGGGAGAACACAGGTACTATGACATGGCTAAAAGGCTCGTGGAACTTAATCACGAAGTGGACTTACTTACCATGAAGATAGCAGGGGACACGGAATATGAACAGTTGGATGGAATAAACATACATCATATCGGGCCAAAGATAGAGAACATACCCTTCAGAAGTGGCGGGGATTTTATCAAATACTTCTTTGCAGTATCCAAGTGGCTATTGGCACATGACTATGACCTGATAGATGCACAGGCATACTCGCCATTATTGTCATCATCATTAATGGCCAAAATCAAAAGAACGCCAATAATAGGTGTAGTATATGATACAAGCACGACAAATAACGACCAGTGGCTGCAATCCAAGAATACCGCCAGTCTGATGGAGAAGGTACTTCTTAAACTGCCATATGATAAGATACTGACAATCAGTCCGGCAACTCAAAAGTCATTAATCGAAGACTTCAACGTAAAAGAGGACAATATAGAACTGTTATACTGCGGAGTTGACATAAAGAAATTTGACAAGGTCAAAGTGGACGAATACGACGACAATCGCATAATCTTCGTAGCCAGACTCGCAGCACATAAACACGCCGATGATTTGATAGAAGTAGTCCATGAAATCAGGGAAACTAATCCTAAGCTAAACTGTGTCATCGTAGGCCGGGGAAAGGAAAAGGAAAAACTAATAAAGATGGTTGACGATTATGATTTAAACGACGCGATAACATTCAAACAGGACTTAACTGATGAGGAATTGATTAGTGAAATTAAAAAATCGGCAATGCTTGTACTTCCATCCACACGTGAAGGATTCGGGTTGGTACTGGCAGAGGCAAACTGCTGCGGTAAGCCTGTAATATCATACGCCTCCGGAGGAACGGTAAATGTGGTCGACGACGGATACAGCGGATACCTGGTAAAGCCAAGGGATAAGGTGGAGCTAAGACAAAAGATTGAATTGCTCCTAAATGATAAACAGCTTCAAAGACAAATTGGACTAAACGGCAGAAAACGTGTAGAGGAATACTTTGACTGGGATAAGATAGTAGATGAATATGTCAACTTGGCACAGTCAATGATTAAAAAATAAGAGATTATAATTATTATTCAAAACATATATACTACATAACAAATCATAATAAAACATCCCAAATCAAGAACACACCCTTTGGAGGATTAAAATAACATGTCACTAAAAAACAAAAACATACTAATAACAGGAATCAGCGGATTTGTAGGTGCATACCTGGCAGAGAAATTAATAAACGAAGGCTCAAACGTATATGGATTAGTGCGTAGGCGTGCTGATGGTTCAATACCAAAAAACATTAAAAATCACGATTTGAACGGTAAATTTACACCATTAACTGGAGACTTGACTGATTACACGGCAGTATCCAAGGCATTGAAGGAGTCACAGCCGGACTACATATTCCATCTGGCGGCACAGTCATTCGTGCCACAATCATTTGACAATCCAACGGACACCGAAGACAACAACTCAAAAGGTACAAATAATCTACTGGAAGCAATGAGAATAGAAGATACTGATGCCCGTATGGTATTTGCAGGTTCAAGTGAAGAATATGGATTGGTATTTTCATCAAGACAACAATATGATACAATAATAAAACAATACGGTTCCATATTCCCGGATATAGTGGATGGAAAGATAGATGAACTGCCGATATCCGAGACAAATCCATTAAGGCCAATGAGTCCATATGCCGTAAGTAAGGTATACGGCGATTACCTCTCACGAAACTACTACCACTCTTATGGTGTTGATACAGTTGTAAGTCGTGCATTCAACCATGAAGGAGCAGGACGGGGAAACATGTTCGTTACAAGTGTCGTAACAAATCAGGTAATGCAATTGAAGATGGGTCTAACAGATAAGATAGTCATAGGAAACGTAAACGCATTCCGTGACTGGACACACGTAAACGACATCGTAGAAGGATACATTGCACTATCCCAGAAGGCAAAAAGCGGAAACGTATACAACCAGGGATCAATGAGGACAAATTCAATCATCACATATATTCTACTTAGCTTAAAGCAAGCCGGATATGACGTTGAATCAATCGAAACATTCAACGCAGATAAAGAAGTAAAAGATCCAACACAGATAAATACGGATAAGTACTATGGTGTATCATTCGAAAAGACCAAGGTAGACTCCATGCTGCTGGATAACCAACTGGAATATTCCATAAAGGATAAGGGAATAAACGTATCCACCGACAAGGGGAACGTCAAGGTGGAGTTTAACCCTGCAAGATTCAGACCTGCAGAAGTACCGATACTCTTCTCAAATACAGAAAAGATACAAAAACTCGGGGTTGAGGTGAAACACTCCGTTAGTGACATAATAGACGACCAGCTGGATTACTATTCAAACGTTGAAAATCAGTAGGTGTGAAATATGGGAAAATTCAAATTCAACGAAACATCAATAGAGGGAGTATATGTTATAGAGCCGACGGTATTCGGTGACGAACGTGGATACTTCATGGAAACGTACCAGAAGGAGGAGTTTAGTGCTGCAGGAATAGATGAGGAGTTTGTACAGGACAATCAGTCAAAATCCAAAAAGGGAGTGCTGCGTGGTCTTCACTTCCAGTATACACAGCCACAGGGAAAGCTTGTGCGTGTAATTAAAGGAGAAGTATTTGACGTAGCCGTTGATTTGCGCAAGGATTCACCAACATATGCAAAGTGGGAGGGTGTAATGCTCTCCGATAAAAACAAGAAACAGTTCTACATACCTCCGGGCTTTGCACACGGATTTGTTGTGTTGTCAGATACTGCTGAATTCACGTATAAATGTAC
>MUZY01000077.1:0-134 GCA_003266065.1 Methanosphaera sp. rholeuAM130 | reverse complement strand
ATTGGTATCACCTGGCCGATAGATGAACTGGATGAAGTTATCTTATCCGATAAGGATAAGAAGTGGTTACCTCTTAGCGAGACGGAAACTGACTTCTAAATTTATTTTTTTACTTTTTTTCATTGTTTGTTATT
>MUZY01000081.1 GCA_003266065.1 Methanosphaera sp. rholeuAM130 | reverse complement strand
CGGGAAAAATTCCTTAAATTCCTCAAACAGTTGTGCCGCGAGTGTTTTGTTGTGGCTCATAACCAATGTTGGCTTATCCAGCTGTTCTATTACATTGGCCATGGTAAATGTTTTACCTGAACCGGTAACACCCTCAAGCACCTGTTCCTTACTGCCGTTTTGGAAGTGTTCGACAAGTGATTTGATTGCTTGGGGTTGATCTCCAAATGCTTTATAATCTGAGTGTAGGTTGAATTTTGACATAGTATATATTATGTAAGAACAACATCCTATTTACTTCTTTTGGATAAATAAATATAATAGCATTTATTTAGATAGATATTATATGTTGAAATTAGATTAATTAAAGGAGGTTTTAATTTATGGATTTCGGTTACATCATTAAAGATGCATTTAAGTATCCATTGTCCGACAGTAAAAAACTGGTAATATTGGCCATACCCGCGATAGTATTGCAAGTGATGTCATTTGCCATGAATTTCATGGGACTATCCTCCGGGGAAATTGATTATTATATGGAATCGGCATCCGCCATGGACTCCGGAATGATAATTGGAATTTTATTGTTATTTATGTTAGTAACTCTCTTTGTGACATTGATTAATTATGGAATACATATAGAAACAATTAAAAAGTCCTTCAATTCAAGTCAATTGCCGGATTTTGATATTCAAAGATTCTTTGTAAGTGGGTTAAAGGCACTTATTGTCCGTTTAGGATATATTGTTATACCATTCATAATATTTGCCGTCGCATGGTTTGCATTGATGTTTTTATCAGATTCCTCTTATGGTGATATGAATATCATTATTGGATTGGCGATGTTATTGCTTATTATCATTGGATTTGTACTATTTATCGTACTTGCCGTAATGGAATTTGTTGCCGATGCACGATTGGCACAAACCAACAGTTTATCCGAAGCATTCGATGTAAAAAATATTATTGATATTGCAAAAGAGATAGGCATGTTCAATATATTGGGTATTGAAATAGTATTTGGAATAATAGCAACCTTAATCATAATTGTATTTGCAATTCTTTCTCTTATCCCATTAATCGGCAGTGTAATATTGGCTGTTGCAACTACATACATACTATTGGCTTCAGCACGCATGATTAGTCTGGTATATCAAAGTCGCTTAGTACCGCAAAACAACAACATGTATCCACAGTCAGTTCCAAATTATCAGTCAAGATTTGCCGATGATTCAACTAATCAAATGCAGGGCGGATACTATCCACCACAGCAGGGTTACGGTCAACCTAATCAGGGTTATCCACCTAATCTGGGCAGTTATCAACCTCAGGACTTTAATCAATCAGGTCAAGGTTATAGTCAGCCACAGAATCAGTATAGTCAGCCAAGTTCAAATGGCAATAATCAGGGATATGATAATGATAATCAGAACATTAATCAAAACAGCAATAATCAAGCATTCACGGAGGATGACTCAATAATTAACGGTCGACAGGATAACAATCAGAACAACCCTGACATTAAGAATGCTGACTCATCAGAAGATGACAAAAGTTCTGAAAACTAATTGAAGTCATTATGACTTTATTTTTTTCTATTTTTTCAATACTCTTTTTAAAGATTTTTTTTTTAACGATTGAGTACTTGACATAATTATAT
>MUZY01000161.1:2754-11699 GCA_003266065.1 Methanosphaera sp. rholeuAM130 | reverse complement strand
AAAGATGGTAACAAAGCAAAAGAATTAATTATAAGACCTGAACATCTTAAATTACAAGAACAAGAGTGATTATGATGATTGGAAAAAAAGTCATCGATAGTGAACCTATAACCATATCAGAAGCAAGAGATCTTCTAGCAAAGAAAGTGGAAGAAAAGGCTGATGAAAACAATGAAGTCGATGCTCACCAATTCACATATGAACAAAACCTAACAATCGATTACGTGAATAAGTTTGCCCTTCTGGACGCAGAGGATGCAAAAGAATTGAGAGGCAAACTGGAAGAGTACCTTACACCTGCTCAAGCAGTTAAAGTAGTGGATATGATGCCCGAAGATCTTGATGACCTTCGTTTAATATTTGCAAAGGAAAGAGGAATTGTTGAAACGGAAACCTTGCAAAGTATTCTGGACTTGGTGGATCAATACCGATAATTCCCACTCTTCTATTTTTTACTTATCTGACCCCCAAACATGGATAACTATTTTTAAATTACAATCAAGGAATCATTTTCTATGCCAAATACGAGAGAACTGCTGAAAAAATATAATATACGTCTGGATAAAAACAAAAGCCAGAACTATCTTGTCGACAACAATAAGGTAGAAAAGATACTGTCGAACGCAGATATTAAGGATGACGAGGTAATACTTGAAATCGGTGCCGGAATAGGCACATTGACATTGTCTATGGCAGATAAGGCCAAAAAAGTAATAGCCATAGAAAAGGATCCGGTCATAGCGGACATACTCAATGAAATAATAAGCAAAGAGAATATTGACAATATTGAATTGATAAACGATGATGCCTTGAAGGTAGACTTTCCCCACTTTGACAAGGTCGTAAGCAATCTTCCATATCAAATTTCATCACCAATAACATTCAAACTGTTGAACTATGACTTTAAAAAGGCTATACTCATGTATCAACTGGAATTTGCCCGGAGAATGAATGCAAAACCGGATACCAAGGAATATTCCAGACTATCCGTGGCATTATACTACAGATGCGACGTGAAGATTATAGACACCTTAACTCCGTCATGCTTTATTCCACAGCCAAAGGTCGACAGTGCCGTTATAGAACTGATTCCCAAAGAACATGTAGAATTAAACGGATACTTCGACGACTGCACGAGAGCCTTGTTCCAGCATAGAAACAAAAAGGCCAGAAAAGCACTTGTTCAATCGGCACATGAACTATCTATGGATAAAAGATATCTGAAGGAAAAATTGGATGCCGTCGACAATTCCATCTTTGACAGGAAGGTGTTCAAATTAACTCCGGATGAAATACTTGAGATATCATCAACGATAGAAGAGATAATAAGCAGGTGATTTGAGTGAAATATGAAGACGTTGAATACAATGAATGCGATGAGGTATATCCTCCGGCGGAAGATACCTTTCTGTTAATCGATAACCTCATATTGGATGATAGTATGGAGGTATTGGAAATAGGTGGTGGAAGTGGACTTGTAAGCATCTGTGCATCACGATTCGTCAAATCGGTAGACGTGTGTGACATCAATCCACATGCAATCAAATGCATGGAATCTAACGTTAAACTGAACAATAGAAACAACATTGCAATAATAAGAAGTGACCTTTTCGAAAACATCAGCTCAACCTATGATTTGATATTATTCAACACGCCCTATCTACCCGTAGATGAGGATGAACATGCTGACGATGAATATTCCAAGGCATGGGATGGAGGCCGTGACGGCAGAACTGTTATAGACCGCTTCCTGAAGGAAGCCAAAAGATATCTCAATGAAGGCGGAATCATACAGATGGTTCAATCATCGTTATCCGACAACGACAAGACGCTTTCAATGCTAAAAGAGGAAGGATTCGAAGCAGAGATAACTGCTATCGAACACGTTTTCTTTGAAGACATAACCCTAATAACCGCCAGGTTATAGTCCATCCAATTACCACCACCTTTTTTTGAAACAGAACTTAAAAAACACTTCAAATCCAAAAAAACTTGATTGTCAATCTGAATAATCATTCATAATATGCATCCATTATGGATTACTAAAACTAGTTTTTATTAACAATTTAATTATGACTCTATTCCATAATCCGTTTTATAATAATTATAACAAAATTTTTATAGTCATGATTATATAATAGGAAATATTAATCAATAATTTTAGATAACAATCAAAATATCATTATTGATTATGTACTTTTAGAATAACATAGGCGATTATATGTTTAAACATAGAAAAATTATTGCTTTTGCGGCCATATTTGTAATGTTGATATTATCAGTCAGTGCCATATCAGCAGCTGATGATAACAGCACGCCAGGTATTGATAATACGGACGTTCAAGTGGCTGACGAAAGCGTTACAAATGACGAACTTGTGTCATATGCACAAGATAATACTATAGAAAAAACTAATCCCAAGACCATCAAAAGCGATGACGACAATACAATTGCAATCAACAAGGACAACTACAGACAACTGGGATGGTCTAAAGACGAGGATGATAATGGAAACCTTGCAATATCCTATAACGGATCAAAACATTCAAACAACGTGACGTTTATCTTTGAAGATACAATAGCGGATAACTTGAATTCCATTAGCATTGAAGAAGGAGACAACATTACCATAACTGCAGAGTCATACGTTGAATTCAACAATGTGGCGTTTGCAGTTTACAACACGACCAACATAACATTTAAGGATCTGGTAATAAACATTGACGAAAACTACGTTCCTACATATATTTTCAATCCAAACATCATACATATAAATAGTGAATCCAGCGGTACCAGACTGGATAATGTTTATGTGAACTACTATTTACCTGAAACTGTTGAAGTACCTTATCCTGCAAGCGTATTGGACATCCAATCAGACGCCAATGTTGTTGATTCAACGTTTATAATCAACACGTATACCAGTACCGTCGACTGGGATCCAATGTCTAATGACTATGGAACCAATAAGATCATGCCGATTAGGTCACAGAATAAAAATGACCATTCGAATGTTACCTTCACAAACAATATGATATATATTAATGCTACTCGACAAGTAGGTGGATATCCTACATTATATGCGATAATGTTTGAAAGTCCGAATTCAATAATTTCAGACAACAGCATTGAAATTCATGGAACCGGATGGCTATATGCAATATGTACGAAGGGAAACGGCACGCAAATCGTAAATAACCAGATTTACGTAACCGGTGTAAACTATACAGGAGGTATCTTTATACAGGATGCAAGCTATTGCCTTGTAGACAACAACACGATTACATTGGAATCTGCAGTAAGCAAAGTAGGAATGTTGAACGAACCTTGTACATATGGAGTGGTGATTGAAAACTATGAATACACAGGTGCTACATACAGAGAGGGAACAGGTAAGGTAAAGAACAATACAATCTCAAATAACAACATTTTCTGTACCGCCAACAATATGTATGGTATAGAACAGTTCGGTGGAGACAACACCACCGTAACAGGCAACTTCATGGATATTAACGGTGAAACCGCCATGGGTATCGGTATAATCGGTGCAAATACTGTTATAGCATACAATGAAATCATAGTTAACGGTAGTGTTGAAAGCAATACAACGGTTGACTATCTTGGTGCCAAGTCAACGGGAATATTAACCGCCCGCGGATCAAATGCACATATAACAAACAACAACATCACCTCAACCTTCAGCGGTATCCTAACCGAAAGTGAACGCAACGATTATATAGAGGACAACAACGTTACAAGTGAAGGCGACTATTCCGTCAAACTGGTATCCTCAAACTATACCACGGTGACAAACAATTATCTGGTAGCTAAAAATGAAGTTGGTGACAGCTCCGTATATACGAATACGCAGACAAACACCATTGAAAACAACGGACCCGAAGCAACACTGATAGAAACAGAAATAATTATCACAAGCGACGTAGCATCTGATATAGAACTCTATGAACTTATAGACATTGAAGGATACTTCACTGCAAACGGGGTAAAGACTAACTTCGATAGCATTAAAATATATGACAATGATGAAATAATCGAAGTGATAACCCCATGGGATTACGAAGGTGGAATATACTACACCTATGACGTTGAAAGCGTGGGATCTCATAACCTCACATTCGTATTTGAAGGAAACGACACGCACCTCGAATCAGAAACTTCATTAACGTTCAACGTATATGACCCTGATGCTAAGATAGACAGCTATATCGACTTAATCATTGACAGTTCAGTATTCTCCGGTGAAGAATTCCCAATAGATGCAATATTGCATGCTGATGATGATGATGAAACACCGATAAGCGATGCGACAGTCATAATAAAGATAATTATTAATGATGAAACGATATTTGAAGATGAAACCACTACCGACGATGAGGGATGGATATCATACCCGCTTGACACCACAGGTATGGAAGGCACCGCAACGGTGGAATTGACATTTGAAGGCGACAGCACTTACAGCGAGTCAACTGCAAGTGATGAGATAGAAATACTACCGCCTAAAAAAGATGTAATCATGATGCTTGCATGTGACGATGAATACTATATAGGTGAGTATATCCTAGTTGACGGTACGGTATTTACTATAGCTGATGATGAAGCCGTTTCAGGTCTGGACATAGACATTGACATCACATACTCCGATGACACATTCAATTCCATAACCGTCACGACGGATGATGAAGGATCATTTACAGCCCAATTGCCTGCAAACGTATTAGGTGAAGCCACAATAACTGCAAGTATACCTGAAAATGATTTCTACAACCCGGTAGAGCTTGTTACCGAGACTGTTACAATCATCCAAAGACCTGCTGCAGATACACTGCTAGTAATTGATGTGGAAAGCCCGATAATCTCCGGCGATACGCTTGAAGTAAACGGCCAGCTGGTCTACTATGATGACAACCAGGATGAATATCCTATCAGCAATGCAGACGTCAACGTTAAAGTTACAATGGGCAATGAAGTAATCAGTCAAACAACCGTCACAACAGACGATGAAGGTATGCTGCAATACACAATGAATACTAGCAATCTTGCAGGAATCATGGTTGTCGAAATGACCTTTGAAGGAAACGACTACTACCTATCATCAGAAGCAACTGAAGAAGTGGAAATATTACCTGCAAAACAGAACGTTTTAATTACCGTGGAAGCCGACGATGAAATAGACATCACCATCATAACTAGCGGTACGCTGTTTGTTGATGACGATAATCAAACGCCGGTTGCAGATCAGACTGTTGAAATTACAATCGCATACAGCGATGGTACAAGCATCACGGTTTACAATACTACAGATGAAAACGGTATGTTTACAACCATATTTGAAGCAAGCATCCCTGGTGAAACTACAATTACCGCTAACTTTGCCGGAAATGATGACTACAATGAAGCAAGTGCAGAAACTGTGATTATCATTTTCTCATTTGAACCTGTGGAAACATTCATTACAGTGGATGTGGAAAGTCCAATCAATTCAGGTGATGAAATGGTAATTGACGGAATCATAATCCCCGATGATGAAGATGATGAAGATGAGCTATATCTGGGCGAACTTCCAATAACGATTAGAATTACGCTTGATGATGAAGTTATCCTCGAAACAACAGTCGAAACCGATGCCGACGGTATGATATCATACGCATTCGATACCACCGGCATTGCAGGTAGTGCTACTGTCGAACTGATATTCGATGGAAACGATGATTACTTGGCTTCATCCGACAGTGCGGTCGTTGAAATCCTGCCTGTTAAACAGGACGTTTTCATAGCACTGGATGCAGACGACAGCTATGAATTGGACAGCACTATTGTAGTAAGCGGTGAACTGTCACTAACCGATGACGATCAAACACCTGTGGCAGGTCAGACAGTTGTGATAACAGTCACATACTCAGATGATACGAGCACAACCGTCAACAGCATCACCGATGATGACGGATCATTTATGGCAGAAGTGCCTGCAAGTGTAGTGGGCGAAGTCACGATAACCGCAAGTGTAGTTGACAGCCAACTATACAATGATGCAACAGAAGAGATTACAACCGAGATAACTGCACCGGAGCCTGTTGAAACATCCATAGATTATGTTGCAGCCGACAGCATATATAGTGGTGATAACTTGACCGTAGATGCAATATTGCATGTAGCGGATGATGATGAAACTCCTGTTGCAGGTGTAGAAGTGACCATAAGAGTCACGGTTGGCAATGACATGTCAGAGGCAAGCGTAATATCAAATGATGACGGAAGCGTAAGTTTTACATTCGATACAACAGGACTAGAAGGAACTGCCTTAGTTGAAATAGAATTTGAAGGTAACGATGAATATGCTGCATGTTCTGCCAGCGATGAAGTATTGATAAAGCCTGCAAGAAAAGAAGTTATCATTCTTATCGAAGCGGATGATAACTACCCGGACAATGAGGACATGATATTATCAGGTATTGCTTATGCTGTCGATGATGATGAAACACCTGTTGAAGGTGCAACGGTAAATATAGTAGTTAAATTCAGTGATGAGAGTACTGCAACATATTCAACCGTAACCGATACGGATGGAACATTCAATGTAACGGTATCCATGGAAAACCTGGTTGTAGGTGTTGTGGATATCACGGCTACAATAGATGAAAGTGATGAATATTACGAATCAACGACAGATGCTACGACTGAAATCGTACACAAAACCTTTGAAACATTCCTTACAGTAAATGCCGATAGCCAAATCAGCTCAGGCGAAGAACTGGTAATTGATGGAATGATATTCTACAATGATGGAGATGATGAATGTGCCCTAGCGGATGCTCCGATTAACGTTAAAGTAACAGTTGACAGTGAAGTGATTCTTGAAACGACCGTCAATTCCGATAGTGAAGGTATGATATCCTACACATTCGATACCACGGGCATTACAGGTAGTGCTACTGTCGAATTGACCTTCGATGGTAACGATGACTACTTGGCTTCATCCGACACTACAGTCGTTGAAATAATAAAAGTCAAAAAGAACGTGACGATTGAAGCATTCATAGATGATGAATATTCCCTTGGACAGGAAATTGTTGTAAAGGGTAGCCTAACTGCTACAGATGACCAAAGCCCTATAAGCAAAGAGATTAGTCTAAGCATAGCATACGGTGATGATTCAACAAAAACTATCACAACAACAACCGGTGAGGACGGTTCATTTACCGCAAGCTTCAATGCAACAGTCCTTGGACCTGTCACGATAACAGTTTCAAGCGATGAGGATGACGACTATCTTGAAGCACAATGTGTACTGGCAACGGACATAAATAAGATTGCTACATCCCTAAACGTTAACATCCTAAATTCAACTCTCGGTAACGTTACAATAGAAGCAATAGTAACCGACGAAGAGGACAATCCGTTAACCGAAGGTACTATAGTAGTAAAAGACGCAAACGGTAACCAAATACTAAGCGTGGAGATGACGAGTGAAACGACGATAATCAGCATTCCTGCTGACACCGCCGGACAACTTAAAATCAAGGTCGAATTCCTTGAAAACGAGATGTACCTGCCAAGTGTCACGATAAATCAATCCGCACTGGAAACTCCTGATGAATACCTTACGATAATAGATGTGGTAAGAAACATCAGGGAATCAATTGTAACCCTCGATGACATTACTGCATTTATCAACAATACCGCTACAATTACTGCTACGGTAAAGGATACTGATGGAAATGACATTGAAAGCGGAGTTGTGGAATTTGTCGACGGAGAAGGAAACGTATTGGGTCAAGCTAACGTGGAAAACGGTATTGCCTCAATCGAAGTATTATACGCCAAAGAGTTTACGACACAGATAACTGCCAACTACATCAGCGATTCAGAGTACATTACAGACAGCTCAGCTACCGCTACATTGACTTCAAGAAAGGCCATGACAATCATAGAATTCAATGAATTGTCACTTGTTGCCGGTCAGACAGTCAACATAACCGCCAGGGTATATGATGAAGCAGGAAACAACATAACGGTTGGAAAAGTGGTATTTAAAATCAATGGTAAAACATTGAAGGATGCAAACGGTAAGGTAATCTATGCCAAAGTAGTAAACGGTACTGCTACAATAGAATATCTCGTACCTGAAGAGCTTGCCGGCGAAAGAGTTGAACTTTCTGCTACATACTCAGGTAACAGTAAAACACCTGGAGCAAACACTTCCACTACTATCTATGTCAATACCAAAGAGGCATCTTTAACATTGGATAGTCCTCAAGAGGCACAAATCGGATCAACAGTCACATTTACCGCTACAATAAACGACAACAATATTGTCAATAACGGTAAGGTAGTATTTAAAATCAATGGTAAAGCCTTGAAGGATGCAAACGGCAAGGTAATCTATGCTAAAATCATTAACAATGTTGCAAGCATTGAATACGTCATACCTGAATCCATGAAGGCCAAGGAATATACCTTGACTGCCGTACTATTGTGTGACGAGTATGACCGCTTAGAGGCAACAAAAAATATAACAATAACAAATTAGGGAGCTAAAACTAGTTTAACTCCTATTTTTCACTTTTTTTTTGAACGAATTTTCTCATCTTTCATTGATACTTAGAACACATTTACTCATTTTGAATAGGATATTCTTAAAATAGAAAAAAATAGAATTGATGAAGATGACCCCACATTTAAAATAATAATTATGACCATCTAGTTTTCAGATACAAATAATTAATACTATCTAGTTTTATTAATACTATCTAGTTTTCAGATGACCAATAAACGTCAATGAATTCATAACAAAAGGGAGATGCTGATGATAATGGTCAACCGGGATTATCAGAATGTCCGTCGATTATCCTTGTATAGAATCTTACGATGTACCCCACAACAATACCTGCGTATATGGTTCCCAGTCCTATTCCCATAAACTT
>MUZY01000161.1:2247-2688 GCA_003266065.1 Methanosphaera sp. rholeuAM130 | reverse complement strand
ATGGCATTGGATTTTATCTCCAGATATACTCCAAAAGCTATGATGAATGTGCTTATGATACAGACTATCCATTGTGAAGCATAAGTTGCGGGCTTGACAACGGGTTCCAGAATGTACAGGGAAAAGTCGATGAAGTATCCGAATATTACCGTTACCAGTATCTGCATCCATTGTTTGTTGTCAAAGTCTCCCCTTAGAATTGCCAGCTGTATCACTATCAGAAGAAAATTGAATATGATTGTTATCATGCCAAGCGATAAGGGTACTGCATACTTCAATACGTTTGGTATGGTTGATATGGGGGTTGTCCCGAGATTGCTTATAACGGATAACGACACGCCTATGGACATTATGAAGAGTCCTATCAGCAATACAAGATAGTTATATATTATGCTTGATTTGATTCTTTTTAGAAAACTGTTTTCTTCCATAAATATCAAT
>MUZY01000161.1:0-2173 GCA_003266065.1 Methanosphaera sp. rholeuAM130 | reverse complement strand
TCGAGCGTTCTTCTGAACAATATTTCCTGTACTTCTTCATCGGTCAAATCCTGCTTCAGCAGGTGATTTGTTTCTTTTTCAATGTAGAGATTTTCAAGGGTATCGGTTGGGGCTATTACCTCATCGGCGTTGATGAATAATCCCTTGTTGTTTAATGAGTCATATGCCTTCCGGTATAATTCATACTTTTTGTTATCGCTTAAGTGATGTATTGACAATGAGGATATTATGATGTCGTATTTTTCACCGAAGTCCACCGTCAAATAGTTGTCTTCCACGAATGTAAAATTGTCCATACCCTTGAATTTTTGTCTGGCTATTTCCAGCATCTCTGTTGACATGTCGATAAGTGTTATTTGGCTGTTTGGATGTATCTGGTATAAGAAATCTGTGAGTATTCCTGTTCCCGCTCCCAAATCCAATATTTTGGGGTTTTTGAAGTCTTTGGTGAGTTCTACCGCTGTTTGATAATATATGTCCATGTGGGGTATTATTTCCTTTCTGTTTTTGTCGTAATCTTTAGCTGCATTGTCAAAAGCCGTTTTAATCTTATCATGTTGCATGTTTAAGCACGTTCCTCTATCTTTGTATATATTTATTTTACAGCTAAATTATATAATTTTGTGTGGAAGTTCAGATAATCTGCTTTCTTATGTAGATACTTCCAATATTGCAGTGTATCTTTCAGGTGCAATTACACTATTTAAGTGCTGGATCCTATTATTCTTATCGCTTACAAGATAACTGTCATTATTATTTGAGTGAACGTGAATATAAATGGTGTCCTCTTCGTGATGAATAAGTGCATTTAACTTATCAGTTATGTCAATATGCTCAGTTATATGAAGGCGTTCCTCTTGGCCATAGGTATTTGACAATATGACATCCGCATTCTTTGATATTATGTAATATCTGTTGGTGGCCAGACTTGCCCTAGTGACATTGAATGATTTGCAACTCCAATAGTCATCATCATTTAAATGATTGTATGGACAATTATAGTCATTGTTGTTTGATTCAATAGGTGAAATATCATATCCATAATCAATAATTATGGGTACACGGCGAACAAGTACGTTATCAGTGGTGCCATAGCTATATGAGTTTACAATATTTATCCTATTTGTCGGATTATCCACCGGCTCCAATATAACGTTGCACTTGAATTGGCTTGGAAATATCGTGTAAATCAAATCGGGATTATTTTTTAACCTAATGAGCTTGTCATAAGATACCAGGTATGAATCGTTGTCCACACACAATCCTATTGCGGATACCTGACTACTATCCATCATTTGCCAGTTTGCAGGATTTCCCGGAGTTTTGAATAATGCCTCTTCCAAGCTATCCAGCCTTTCGTCACTTAAGGATGAAAACATCATGCCACTAGACGAAGCGTCAAACGACAGATAGATGTAAAGTGACAATGCCACCACCATGGATAATGCCACCAGATACAACAGCAAGTCCAAACTTAAGAGCTGTCCATTATCAGTTGAAGCCATACTTGCCTCCATGAGCGTCGTCAAGATAGATGAAGGAATCGTTGAAGTCCCTCAAACTACCGTTGTAATGGCCGCCAAGGGACGTGTTGAAATAAACGTGGTCGACAGATGATGTGGATTCGTTGACCCTGACTGATGGGATTATAAAGGTTTCAAGACCGTTATGTGCACAGGTACTTCTGTTTTCCAACCTGCAGAAGACGCACAATCCATCGTGGCTGAAGTGATAATAATGGTTATTCAAGCAGTCGGTCATGGTAATGTTGCTATGGGCATGCTTGGTGTATTGCTCATATGGACATTTTTTAATTATCAGTCCGCTTGTCGCATTATCATATACTGCGTCGGCATCATGATAACGATAGCTATCGTTAACAACATTTACATTGCCCATAAACGATGGATATACGTCATAAACGGGATATTTGCCGTCAACTAAACTTACGCTTATCTTGTTTTCGGATTGGATATTCCTCGTGGAATCGTTGATGAAAGTTGAATTTATTCTATAATAAACCTCAAAACTGAATGGATCATCTGAGGGATAAACGTTGACTATTGTACAGTTTATTAGGATGCCCCTATCATAGTAATCATCACAGAGATTATCCACACCACTTTGAATCATTTCCTTCAACGTTTTTGTCGAATTTCCAACAGCTTGCCTA
>MUZY01000058.1 GCA_003266065.1 Methanosphaera sp. rholeuAM130 | reverse complement strand
TTTATTTGTGAATTATTTTATTTGTAATTTTTATAATGAATTATTTTTGTTTCATTTGTGAATTTTTATAGAAAATTATTTTATTGTAAATACTTTAATGAGTAATTTATCTTGTTTTATCTGCAATCCCATTGAAAATGAGTTCATTTTATGGATGCATTTGGGATTTTTATGGATTTTCTCTAAAAGAATATAATAACTATTTTTTGTGAAAATCTTATGATATTATTGTCGTGTTTTTCTATATTGGATATTTTTTGGAAATATGATATGGAATTTTCATATATCACCAACGGCATTTCTTCAAAAAATTTTCATATCAATAAAATTAATTCATGCCATTTTTATTTAAAAGTTTCACTAATACAATCATTATAATTATGTATATGTTTGATTATTTTAATGGTGCTATTTTGTTATATAATTATTGGTAATGTACATGTACATGCAACAATATGAAAATGATAATTTTCAAATATATGGTAAAAGTCAAATCTAAAAAAAAAGTTTTTGAGGGGGAAGATAATGCCATTCTAGGCAGTCGTATTGTTCGCCATTGTAGTATTGTTTGTTGTGGTATTGTTGGTAGCATTAGCGTTCGTTGCAAGTGCCTGATAAATCGGCGTTACCCTATTGTTGTTGAAGTCAGATTTGATGATAGGGTCATTGTTGATAATCTCATACAACCTTGCGTGTATGTCTTCCATTCTTTTAAGATCCCCTGACGGATCTGGTATCTTGCCGATTCTTTCCTGAACACCTGCCTCGTCAATCTTGTTGTTCATGTAGTCGGCTTCAATCTGATACAGTTCCTGATACATGTCAATGTTTTTCTTGTCAATCTTAAGAGCCTCCACCTGCAAGTCCAAAAATTCATGTCTTGTGGAATTGAAGGTGAAATTGTTGAACTGTTCGGTGTTCTTGATTGACGAGTCAAGAGTCGTGCTTAGATTGTTCAACTGCACAACCTTATCCTCCGGTGTCTGGTTGCTGTATGCAATCTGTGCTAAGAGTTGGTTTGACGCCAATTCATTGTTCAACGCCACAGTGCTGAAAGTGTTGAACTGGGTTCTTTCATATGAGTCATATTCATGCTGTGCTATTACCGGTGTTATGATAGCAGCAAGTGCCAACAGTATGATGAATATTGCAATTGACGATTTTTTGTTCAGTCTCTTTGTGATGAAGTTCATATCCGATTGCTGTACTTCATCCTTCAGGCTTTGAATATAGGAGTAGTAACTCTTATGGCCGTTCAAATTAACGGGCAGCACTTCCTGTTCATATGCGTTGGTTGCATAGTAGTTGTTTTTGTAGTGGTTTACGGTATAGTGGGCATCATCATTAACTACAGCTTCTTCAGTAGGATATAACAGTTCATGATCTATGCCGCAGTCACATTCATCTTCATGTGCATCATCTAATATGATATTGTCCGGAAGCTTATCGTCAGTGGGAATATCTTCATATGGAAGTTTATTCTCCATTCTAAGCTTGTTCAGTTCTTCCTGTGTAAGTTCATATTCATCCTCTGACTCCTCAACTTCCTCGTCATTGAATTTGTGTGCTATGAACGTGTCCAAATCGCTGCCGCATTCAAGACATACGTTGATGTAATCTGGGTTCATATGACCGCAGTTTTTGCATTTGTGCAAGATTTATCCCTCCCTTAAACTTATTTGATATGGATGATTAAATCATTTTTACATATAATAAGATATATCTAATTTATACTATATAATTCTACTTTTAAAATTACTCTAATTACTATCCAGTATGGCTATAAATATCAAGAAAGAATTAATGATTATTAAAATTCAGAGGATTTTTTATTATGTTGGGGGCGACATTATTTACAATTGGCGATTAATCTATTGGAAAAACTGGTTGAAAAATATCAAGAAATGCTATTTAAAAAAAGTATAAATGTGGAAGACTTAAGATAAGTCTTCCTGATAAATCAAATCTATTTTTATTGTACTGTGATAGTCTGATTAGCTTCGCAGCGTTCATAGTTGCTGCTTACAAATACTGCGGTCAATGTGTAGTCTTTGGATTTCATGCTTTCAGGTATTTGATAGTTAATGCTTGCAACGCCGTTTTCTACTGTTGCATAGATTACCTTTCCGTTGTCATCCTTCAATGTTTTACCATTAATCTTAAAGACCACTTTGCCTTCATTGACATTCACGTTGTTGTCGGTTACTTTAACGCTGAAAGTAGCACTTTCGCCTTTTGTAACGGTAGCTGAACTGGTAATTTCAATGTTTGCAACACCGCTCAATACGCTTAGGCCTTCATCCTTATCTTTGGAATTGACGTATTTAGCAGAACCACTGTATACTGCTTCAATTGTAACATCTTTACCCAGTAATGATGATGGAACCTCATAATCCAGTGTAGCAACACCGTCAACTACCTTAGCATAGATTACCTTACCGCTTTCATCTTTCAATGTTTTACCGTTTATTTTGAAAGCCACTTTACCGACGTTTACGATTGAATCATCAGCTGCCGTTATGCGTGCAGTTAACGTTACAGTTTTACCTGCAACTAATGATACGCTGTCAAGTGTAGTGGTTGTTTCAATTTTATTTGCCGTTACGGTACAGCTTGCGGTATCTTCATCAATGATGTACATAGCACTAGGTAGATATTTGGCGGTAATTAGAGCTTCACCAGCACTTGTAGGTACATAGTCAAAGCTTGCACTGCCTTCTACCACGTCAACTTCAGCGAGTTTGGTTGTTCCTTTGGTAAATACTACTTTACCGCCGTTTACAACACCATCTTCACTGGTTATTGTAGCTGTGATTGTAACCGTATCTCCAACTGCAACCGTCTGGTCATCTGATATGCTGATTGTTACAGGTATCTGTTCAATGGTAATGTCAACACTTTCTTCACCGTCAAATGCATCATCAACAAATTCGGCGTTTACCGTGTATGTGCCGGATAAGTCATATTGAACGGTTGTAGTGGCAATACCATTAGCGACGTCAACAGTATCAATTACATTACCTTCATCGTCGGTAAATACGATTTGACCATGGTTTAGTAATTCGTCTTCATATGTTACGCGTGCAGTTACCGTAATTGGAGTAGCGATTGCTACTTCAGAAGTACTTAATTCAATGTCTGCGTATTTCTTGATTACGCCCACATTGATTGTTGCGATATCGGCATAGTAGTTGTCGCTGTCAACATATTCTATGGTAACGATATCATCGAATTCTTCGTTAATTACGCCATAGTCATATGTAGCCGGACCTTCTGATAAGTCACATTCAGCCAATACTTCACCTTGGTAGTTTNNAATTACAACATCATCTCCGACAAATGCATCGGCATCTTCTGAGACTATTTCTGCCTCTTTAGCTAGTGCTGTTACAGTAACTTCCTTATCTTCAGCTGCGTATTTGTAGTTGTCGTATGAGAATACAAGATTGTGTACACCTGCTTCAGGATAGTTGGCAGTATACACGGTTTCTGCACCAGTTATGGTTAGCGTGTCTATTACTGCATTTCCTTCATATACGGTAATCGTACCTTGCGTGATAGGGTTACCTTCACCATCTTCAACCGTGATGGTTATAGGTACATCTTCACCGAATAGATCACTGTATTCATCTGCATCGGTATTGATTGAGGCATCAATCTTATTGGTCGTTACAGTAGATACGGCCGTATCTGTAGCGTATTTGTATGTTCCCACATATGTAACTGTTATCTCTTCAACTCCTGCTTCACTTGACGTGTATGTGTATACAAGTTCGTCGCCGTTAGCTAGGTTGACCGTTTTGACAACGTTTCCTACACCATCTTTGAATTGAACCCTTCCAGTCGTTACAGGGTTGTTGTTTTCATCGACCAGTGTTGCCGTAATCGTCACTTCATCATCAACGTTTACGGTTGGACTGTTGACAGTTATCGTTGTTTCATATTTGTTGACTGTTACTGTTGCAGTAGTTGAACTTCCAACGTA
>MUZY01000267.1:308-1055 GCA_003266065.1 Methanosphaera sp. rholeuAM130 | reverse complement strand
TTTGTGTTAGTGCTATATAGAAGGTAGGTGAGGCTTGTGTTTCAGGGAGTTGTTATAGTAGGGTGTATGTTTTTGTGTTTGGATCTTTAGTTGTATTTTTTCTATATTTTAATTGGTATAGAATTTAGATAATTTGCTATTCATACTAATAGTTGTTGGGGTCGTGCTATAAAAAAAGATGTAGAAGGGGGTTAATTTACTTATTCAGTACTTTAATTACCATTGTCGTGTTACGCTGTGAGTTGTATGCGAGTCTGTCCTGGGTTATGACATCTACAGTGGTGTAGTTTTTGGCTTGAGGTACCGGCGTGTTCTTAAGGTCGAGTACTCCGTCTGTGGTGTAGAAGTACATAACTGTTGTACCGTTTTTGAGTGTTACACCGTTTACTTTTATGATACACTTGTTTGGCCCGGCTACAGTATTGCCGAGGTAGTCCTTGATTGTTATCTTCATGGATAATGTGTGTGTCTTATTGTTTATTGTGGTGTTGGCCAGGTTTATTGTTATGTTGGATCTTTTTACTTGGAATTGTGGATTATTGGATATTATGTCCTCGTAGTTTTTATTGTAGAATCCTACTTGTATCGTGTGATTTTTAGGTGTCATGCTTTGTGTGTCAAGTACGCATGAAATACCCAGTGGTACTGTGTAGTTTAGCTTTGCCACACCATTTACCACTTTGACTTTGAGCATTTCTCCGTTTGCATCTTTTATTGTCACGCCGTTTATTTTGAAGTATACGAATT
>MUZY01000267.1:0-288 GCA_003266065.1 Methanosphaera sp. rholeuAM130 | reverse complement strand
TGCCACCCGTTGTGTCATAGATTTTCGCCGTAATCGTTAATACCTGTCCCTGCTTGACGATTTTCTTGTTCGTGGTTATTTCTATTGTAGCATTTCGTTTGGATATATTTATACTGGCCGGGGTGCTTGTGGATGCATTGTAGATGGTGGTTCCAATGTATGATGCGGTTATCTTATCGGAGTTTACCATGTTCAAGTCAGGCGTTATCGTAGCGGTTGCTATTCCATTTATTACCTTTACCTTGAGTGGATTATTTGAACCTGTTAGTTTTCCGTTGTCTTTTATTG
>MUZY01000074.1:1236-1862 GCA_003266065.1 Methanosphaera sp. rholeuAM130 | reverse complement strand
TGATGCGTATACCAAGATACTCAAGGATTTATATGGTGATGCAGATATCAAGCTCAATGTCTATGGACCATTCAAATATGATAACGGCAAGGCTGTTTATTACGTTGAAGCCGTTGTAGAGAATGACAAATTTGTTGAATATATCTGGATGGTAGTTGATGGCAATAAATTACCTGGTGAAGGTGTTGACACTATCTATGCAGTATGGTACTGTCACATGGATAAAAATACCGATGCTAATGGTGTTAAAGCCAAACTTTCACAGGATGATATTCTTAAACTTGCTAAGGAAGAATATGCCAAACATAGAACGCCAGCAGATAATGATACGTATGATATAGGTTCATATGTGTCCGATAATAAAACGATATACAATGTTAATGTAAACGATGGCATAATGATGGCAACCTATGACGGTGATACGGGTGAGTTGTTGGACTTATTCGTCGAGGAAGAGCAATCTGCAGTACACTCTCAGGAGGAGTGCAGAAAACTGGCTCAGGATACATTGAACGGTAAGAGCTGTAATTACTCCGAGTATCTATCGTTGGGAGAAGCTCAGGAAGAAACTGATAACGGTTCAACAAATTACACATACAGTATCATATATGAAAACGGTGATGACA
>MUZY01000074.1:0-1210 GCA_003266065.1 Methanosphaera sp. rholeuAM130 | reverse complement strand
ATCCTGGTTATGACGAGCCGTATTATGAACCTACAACTACCAATAGGCCAAATAACAATCCTACTCCGTATACTCCGGAACCATCTCCAGAGCCGGATTATCCTGAAGAGGATGTATATTCATATTAATTCCTCTTCTTCACATTTTTTTCTATCAATCTTTTTATCGAATTTTCATATCGATGAGTTTTTTTTTCAAGTCGAAAAAACTGATTCGTGCCGTAAAAAATACTATTGGAATACTACTTTTTATGATTTATTATAATGAATTTATTGAAATAGATGGTGGTTATTTTTATCATATATCTAATTATTTTAATATCATTCTATTGAAATTTAAAAATAAATCGCTGTCATGTACATGTGTTTAGCATATTTCAATTATTTTCGTTCTACAAGAAAAACAGACTATGCTAGAAGGTGACTAAAAAATATTTTTTAATAAAGAATATTCAATGTTTAGTTTATTTACTTACTTATTTTTATGATAACATTATTTTTTGCCGGGCATATTTAATCAATATGGTTATAAATCCAATGAAAATATTTACATGCTCTAATTTTCATACCGGATGTTGTGCTACAATTTTCTTGTAATTTTGGTGTTTTGTGCCGCAAATTGTAGTTGTGCTGCATTTTTAGGGTTGTTTTATTTCGTTAAACCTGAATTACCGAAGTAAACAAAAAAATATGTTAAAAGGATGGCACTACTTATTTTGGGTGGAAGTTCTTCTAAATATCTGTTTTTTTTAACAATTATTGAAGCTGATACTTTCTTTACTATTTTTTTCATTATTTTTTATAAGTTCCGAACATTATCGGTTTTTTTCAAATAGCATTTCATTGCTTGGAATTATTATTTCTTTTATCATATATTCCTTTATTGAAATTTAATTGGATAAATAACAGGATGTTAGGAAAATCATGATGTAATAAGCTAATATGAAAACAATTGTTACCACTCACATCCGGAAGGACAAAAACTCGAAATGAAAATAATCTCTCATGAAAAAGATATAGGTGAAGCAGATAGTATGGAACAACCTGTAATCCCTCTCAATGAAACAAAAGTGCCTAATAAATAAGAGTGCAACCAAAACATTAATCAATATGAGAATAAAGAAATAATAAACAGGAATAGTGTGTTGACTGATTACTTAAACATGAAAATTCTCACACACTAATGTAACTATCCAATAATTTTTTTTTTT
>MUZY01000119.1 GCA_003266065.1 Methanosphaera sp. rholeuAM130 | reverse complement strand
TATATGTTACTTTTTTCATATTATTTATTATACCTATAGGGGTATAGGTATATATTCATTTCATAGTTAAACTTAACCTAATAAATATAATTCAATTAAATCGCCTATAAAATTAAACACGTCGCCTATTATAAAATATGTGTAATAAATTAATGAGATTATATTTTATCAATCAATCGGTAACAATATCCGGTTACTGATTGATATCAACATACTTTTTTTCAAATAATTCCTTTTTTGGAAGGAAAATGCCTTTAAAANNATAAAAGAAGTGGTGGGGAGTTTTTCGGATATATTCATTGCAGGATTCCTTTTAATCTAGTATTCCCTTATCGTTTTCATAAACCTGTTCTTAATTTTTGAAGGTGTATATTTGATGTTTTTGGCATCTGAGTTTCCCGCATTTACTTTGATGTGCAGCACGACAGGTCCATCCATGGCAATATATCTTTTCATATCAATATCATATATATCTTCCATATCCTCTCTTGCATCAATGTAATATACTTCACGTATTCCAACGCTACGTGCAATATCTGATAGGTTTACTTCACAAGAGTATGTTTTCTGAGAACCTGTAGAGCCATATGCTTCATTGTCGATGATTACGACTATCAGCCTTGAAGGTTTTTGTGCATAAAGCGTCACAAGTTCACCAAGGTTCATCAGTACAGATCCGTCACCGTCAAGGACAACAACTTTTCTCGGATCGTCATTTTTTTCCAATGCCATGGCAAGACCCAGCCCGATTGGCGTAGCCATACTCATGGAGCCAAGCATGTAAAAGTTATTCTTGGATTCCTTAATCTCGTGCAGCTCCTTGGATGGAATTCCTATGTTTGATATTATCAATTCATCATCAAGGTCTTTAACCACTTGCTTAATTGCATCATACCTTTTCATAACTGACGCCCCCAGTAACTTATATCAAACAATAACGCTATTGGTTCTTCTGAAATAACAGACAAGTTCCACGCCTTCTTGATATATTCGGTTGACTCTGAAGGGTAATTAACCTGCCTGTATGAAATGTCCAGGCTGTCAAGTATTTTTGTCGTGGCCTTTCCCATAGGAACCTGTCCGCATATTCCCTCACCGAATGTACCTCTGTGGCTGATAATCATAAGGATGGGAAAGTTGTATAGCTTAAATAGTGACGTCAGTACGTTGACGCTGTTACCCAGTCCGGAGTTCTGCATCAATATTGCCACCTTCATACCTCCCATATATGCTCCCGCACATATTCCAAACCCTTCCTCTTCTCTGGTTACAGGAACATGGGTAATCTCATCGTCTTCATCGATAAGCTCCAACAGTTTCTTTAGATTAGCACATGGAACGCTAACGATGAAGTTAATTCCGGCCTCTTTAATGCCATTATATATTACATCTGTACTGTCCATTGTTTTATCCTCTTTTGTGGAATTATATTAATTGTTTTTTAATATCTTGTATATTAATTTTTTCAAAAAAAGTAAAAATGTGTGGGGGTGAAGTAAGTGTTAAAATGAGTTGTTTATTCTTCAAAGTATGATTCGATATTCAATCCTTTTTCTTCGGCAATATCCGTTAACTGTTCGTATAATGCAGGGTCTACCGCAATGCCGTTTTCCTTGTTCTCTCCTATGTTTTGAATTTCACGGTCTCCAGGTATTACACCGTTTTCTTCACGAATTTCACGTATGAACTGGTCGACAAAGAATTTGAATTGCATGGAACCGGCAAAGTGTTCTGGATCTATTACTATGAGCAAATCTCCTTTGGTACATATTTCATTAGGATTTGCAGTACCCCTCACTCCTTCTCCAACTTCGGCTGCAACTAGCGGGCCGGCAAGCAGTTCAAACATGAATGCCAATGCGTATCCTTTAAATCCACCAAATGGTAAGATTGAACCGTTTAATCCTTCTTCAGGATCTGTTGTTGGGTTACCGTCCTTGTCCAATGCGAATCCTTCTGGTATGGATTCATTTTTCCTTTTGGCTTGAAGTAATGTTCCTCTTGCCGTGATGCTTGTAGCCATATCCACACAGATGTAGGTATGTATATCATCGGAAGGTATGCTTATGGTTATTGGGTTTGTACCAAGCAGGGCTTTTTTACCACCAAATGG
>MUZY01000134.1 GCA_003266065.1 Methanosphaera sp. rholeuAM130 | reverse complement strand
GAGATGAATTTTATCAATAGATAATCTTCATTTCCTTTCTTTTTTTTCTATTCGTTAATTAAAAAGTTAATTACTCATTTTATAAAATTCATTTTCTAAAAAAAGCTATTTTTGAATCAGTATCAAACATTTCTTTTATTAATAATTTATCTGTTTATTAGAATGTTTTTTTAAAAAAAGCACGATAATTTCAATTTTTATATCATAATATTTTTATATTAAATATTCAAAAAAAATAGGGGGGTTAATCTATTTTTTAACATTAAATCCCACTAGAATGGATGCTAATTTGGGGTCATCTTCAAATTGGAAGTATTCCTTCAGATATAAATCTGCTAATGGGTCGGGACTACTTGAAACTACATCGCATGTATCCTCTAATTCTTCCACTTCGATAAACTGTACTGGCGGTAAGATAAACGCTTGTTTTCTACTGGTTTCTTGTATATTCTCTTCTTTAAAGTCATTTTCAAGATCTTTTTGACTTTTCAGCAGGACAAAATCCGGGTGTATGAACTGTGCCTTCTCATCGTTTTCATATTTTTTCTTTTGATCCACGTTTACTATTTCTTCACCCAGCAGATTTCCCTTATTGTCTACAAATTGTACTGTTGCAGTTGGAGGTGGTCTGAATGATGCATTTTTAATTATTGCTATGGTATAATCTCTCTCCAGACATTCCTTAACACCAAGGTTTATGACTGGAATTAACTCGCCTGTTTTTTCCATTTCAATCTTCAGTATGTTTGCCCTTACTTCATCATTAAGAACGCCTACATTCAATACTCCTCTTAGGGGTTCTATCGTATCAAGTACCTCTTGAAGTACTTCGTCACCTGTTTTTACCATTTAATCATCTCTAATTTAATGTTATAGGTAATACTTTATTCGAGTATATATTAATATTTGTGTATGATTTTATGATTTTTGTCCTTAAATCTAAATGGACTATTGATTTTTTTTCAATGAAACTTTATGCAAAAGATTCTGAAAATTATTATTTTTTTAATAATTTATTACTTTTTGTTACACGCACCCTTTTGTTATAGGGATGTTTTTAATGCATTTTTTTAAAAAATTTCATAATAAATATTATTATTTTATTACTTTCAAATGTTTTAAATCCTTTATTTTTCATTTTGAAGCGATATAATCATTTTTAAAATATCATTTATTAGTTAATTTAAAAAAAACTTTATCACTTTTCAATCATAATTGTTGGTAATAAGGTAATATATTATATATCCATAAGGGCTATAGTAATAACTATGTGGGTATAA
>MUZY01000241.1 GCA_003266065.1 Methanosphaera sp. rholeuAM130 | reverse complement strand
ATATTATATCATCCAGATATCTTCCAACATCTCATGAAGTTCATAGAATCTAGTTGTCGCAACATTTTATTATGCTTGCTTTATTGATTATCCAATTGATTTATTTCTTCTTTAGTTGTCCTTGTCTTTCGATAAGTGATTTTTATCATTGATAGCAAATGTTTTCAAATTTTGTAATCTACACAATGCATTTGCGTTTTTCATCATTTTTTTCCGTTATTTTCTCTATTTATAAGTGGCATTTAATGTTTTTTCTTTTTGTTACCCACTTGTACTTATAGATTACACTTCTTTTTTAGTTTTTCCATTGATTTGCTAGTAATGGCTGTTCGGAACCATTTCAAGTGAGAAGTCCTGTTGTTTTGCTCCAGGTATTCCGAATGCGTCCGCTCTGCACTGTGTACATGCACGGAATATTGGGAGGATTTCTTCGACTTCATTTCTGACCGTACTTAACATGCCGCAGCCAGGCTTTTCAAGGTCTTTGAATTTGTTTAATGGAATTAATGGTATTACGTTCATGATTGAGGCACCCCTGGCTTTAACCTCTTTGGCTATCTCTTTTATGTGCTTGTCATTTACGCCAGGTATCAATACGCTGTTTACCTTAACGACCACGCCCCTCTCGGATAACATTTCTATACCCTTTAACTGATTTTCCAGGAGTATTTCAAAGCCTTCCTTACCATGATACATCTTTCCATGATATACTATGTCATCATATATCTGTACGCCGATATCACTATCAACGGCATTGATGGTAATCGTTACCGTTTTAACTCCGGCTTGTGCTATTTCATCGGCATATTCGGGTACCAATAGACCGTTTGTACTCATGCATAATATCAAGTCGGGAAACTCTTTTTTGACTCTGTTGAAAAGTTTAAGCGTATCCTCACTGCATAACGAATCGCCGGGACCGGCAACGCCCACTACATTTATCGGCATTTTTTCGGTAGTTTCTCTTATATGTTCTATTGCATCATCTACACTCATTATGCATGAGGCTACACCGGGCCGTTTTTCCGTATCGTTAAGTTTTCTCGTGCAGAATCCACATTGAATATTGCAGTTTGGTGCTATTGGAATGTGAATACGTCCTACCTTATCATGAATTTTCTCATTAAAACATGGATGTGCCTTAGTAATATGAGCAAAATGACTCATTCTTTTATCACTCATATTGAACCCCCATAATAATGTTAGAATTAAGCATTTCTAACTTCTTCAATTACTTCATTAAATTTCTTGTCCCATTTGACATCAATTATTTCATCACTGCTCATGATACAAATCAGGTTATCCTTACTTGCATTTCGAGTCATCCTAAATCCTTCAGGCATTACTCTAAACAATGCATCATACACTTTTCTTTTTAATTCTTCGGAAGGGTCGTGTACGATGAAATTCTTTGGATCCAATTGAGGATTGGATACTTCCATCTTATACCTGTCCGGCTGGTTGACGTTTTGACGACCTTCACTGACCCATAATGCTTTCAATAAGTTAGGAATATAGTTTTCATCTTCAACTATAATCTTAAGCACTCCATTATCCATTTTATATGAAGCTATATCATCCAGGTATATCGGCTGAGAGGCTTTCTCCAACTTCACAACACCTATAAATAGTGCTTCGCGAGGATCTATGAATATTTTTATTGCATTGATTGCACGGGCTAATTTTAAGTCTTGAAGTGTATGTCTAAGTAGTGTATCGTAAACCTGTGCACCTACTTCATCATAGCATTCTACATACATTTTAATAACCCCTATTTGAATCTTTTGCTGTCATCAACTTCAGAGTCTTTAAGTCCTGATACCAGCATTGCAGCACCGACAGCCCCAATATACTGGGAGTATTCAGGTACTACAATGTTTATACCGCCAAGAATATCCTGTACGGCATCTACAAGTCCTGCTATGAGTGACGTTCCTCCTACCTGAATCAATGGTTCACGTACGTCAATTTCCTGTAGTTGTTGTTCATATACCTGTTCTGCTACAGAATAACATGCTGCACTTGCAGCATCTTCCTTTGATGCTCCGCCGGCAAGAGAGGTAACCAAGTCCTGTATACCGAATACGATACAGTAACTGTTTAAGACGGCATTTCTATAGTTTCCCTTTTGTGCTAAGGGACCCAGTTCAGTTATGTCCACGCCTAACCTACCGCTGGTCATGTCCAGGAATCGGCCGGATGCACCTGCACATATACCACCCATGGTAAAGTTATCAGGAATTCCATTGTTTACTGTGATGACCTTGTTGTCCATTCCACCGATATCGAGTACCGTGGCCTCACCCTTCTGTGCATCTGCAAGATATACTGCTCCCTTACTGTTTACGGATATTTCCTCCTGTATGAGTTTTGCACCCATGGCCTTACCTATTGTTATACGTCCATAACCTGTGGTTCCTATCGCTTCGATGTCGTCCAACTTATAGTCTGTGCCTTCCAATGCCTGAGCGATACCGTCATTTGCACATCCTATGATATCACCGGTTTTTACCCATCCCGTACCGATAATTTCGTTTTTCTCCATTAATGCAACTTTGGTGGTTGTTGAACCGCTGTCTATACCAAGGGTAAGTCCTTCCTGTTTTTCACGTGCAAGAACACTTTTTCTTGCAACGATAGTTGTAAGTGCTTCCATACGGATAAACAATTCTGACGCCTTCGTTTTTTCTGTGAAGGAATATGTAACCACGGGCAGGTCAGTATAGTTTTGTATCAATCTGCGCACTTCGTTTCTTGCAATTGCAGCTTCCGCACATCTGAAACAGGTACATATGAATACGGCATCGGCTTCATTTTTGCCTTCAACCAGACTCATTGCCCTTGCAATCATTAACTTTAAACTTGAACTTGCACAGCTTAACCCGAATTTTTCATAGGCTTCATCTATATCGTCAAGGTTGACATCGGGCATGACCATCTGTGCACCAAACGTTTCGGCCGCCTTTTCTATTTCCTTTTGAACTCCACTGTACTCTGTTCCACAGGATAATTGTGCAATCTTAATCATCGCTGTCACTCTCCTTGTCCTTTAACATGTCTAAAAATGTATTTATCTTATGTACCATTTCAATAGTATCGTCACGTGAGGTCGGATAATCCAATTCAAGTACTGGAATATCCTTTCTTCTAAGTGAAAATACCGTTAATTCAGATGATCTTGCACATCCTACGCAACCGAAACCGTATGGTGCTTCATACATAATGATTGCTGCTTCTGCTTCTTCTATAATCGGACCAAACAGTGACATACGTCCACGAACACCGGACGGCACTTCTATTGCCGCATACTTTAATCCATCAATCGGATCATTTTCTGTCATGTTAAACGGAGGTGCATCCAAATCAGGACTCGTTACCTTTTTTTGCATCTGTTTTTGAACAACTAAAGGTTCATGTCCACTTCTAACTATCATATCCGCCAATATCATAGAGTTAGGTGGAAATATTGCAACTTTCATAATATAACCTCAAATTCCTATTTCATCTTTTTTTATCGTATTTTTTTCTAAAAAGTTATTTCTTGTTTTTATCGTATTCATTTACTATATCAATAAATTCATCCAATTCCACTTTCTTAGGTGGATTTAAATCAACATGTCTTGGATTTTCCAGAGCAACACTGACATCCGGCAGCAATTTATATTCGGCTTCTATCTGATGGAAACCTTCCCTTGCCCCTCCACGTTTAGCTCTGCATCTTCTAGGATCGCCTGGTGGAAATCCCCTGAATTTAATGAATATGTGATTCGGATCAAGTTCTCTGGCTTTTTCCACGGCTTCCATTACCAAATCGGGATATCCGTTTAAATTAGCACCATAACAGGTTAAACGAATATTTATTGGTAATTCAAGCATGTGAAGGAAGTTTAACAGTTCCTTAGAACTTACTGAACAACCCGGTCCCAATATAATCATACGCGTAATCTTATCCTTTTGATCGGAATCCCTATATGTTCCATCACCCATTGGAATATGGCAGAATTCACTATCAATATCCTTATCTTTCTCTGACATAAATCGTGTCCCCTTCCTTGAATGTTTTGAAGTTTTCACATCCGGCTACAACTCTTCCAATAATATTAGTACTGTTGAACGATTCTCCTGTCGGGCCAAATTCAGTATTATCTACAAATCTAATTCCAATATTACCTATATGCTTACATGCCATGTTGCTTACACAAATATCCCATGCATGTACTATTCCATCAGGTAACTTCTCAGGTATCAGACCCTTTGCTTCCTTATTTACTGCCTTAAACATGATAATATCCATTTCCTTTAGAGCCATGTCCACAAGCAGGTGTCCGACATCACCATCCAACAGTCCGGTAATCTTTCTGAAGTACCATACCGAACTTGGTGACTCATCCTCATATAATTCGATTTCAACAAAGTCTTCCTTAGGAACACCAAGGGTACTGATTTTACCGGTGTGAGTTATGTCAACCGTATATAACGGATCCTGTGCTACGATAATGGCATCATCATCCGTTAATCCGTCACGGCTATGTTCAATATTCATTGAAGTAAGATATTCATCAGCGGCGGCCTGAGTCATTGCAACCGTAGATATTTTGGCAGGGCTTGTTAAAACTGTTAATTTATCATTTTCCTTTACCGTATCCAACAATTGCATGCCCTTTGTTATGTAGCCAACCACATTATGTGATGGTGATGATACCCGATTTTCCCGGTACAAGTATACGCTGCCAACACCATAGCCTTGATTTCTTAATGTGACAGTACCACGTTTTCTCTTTTCGATTATTTCAGAGTCTTTTTCCAGTCCGCGTAAGTCAAAGTTTCCAATGAAACTTTCTGATTCGTAATCTACGGTAAGCGTTCCATCTTCTATGATTTTAAGAAAATGTTCAAATGAACGTGGCGCTTCCTGATTGGCCTCTACTTCTATAAAGGTATAGAGTTCATTACCTTCACTGAGTTTTGTAGATAAGTCAGTGACAGATGCTGTCTTAACAACGCTTTTTCTTTCGATGACAGGCTCTACACCTAAAATGTTATCGGTATTCTTCAGATTCAACACGGTTCTTTTACCACCGACGACGGTAGCGAATACTCCCCTGTTTTCATCAGGCACCCCATAGACAGCCCTATGTTTTGATTTTGAAAATAAAACGTGAGTTGCCTCATTGGAAAAACCGGACAAACTTAGAATTACATCCCATCTGTTGTATAGATATTCGTCATGGGATGGTTCCAAGTCCGTTACTATTGCACCCATAGCCACTTCATTGGATGTTGTCCACCTGATTAGCGTGGATGCAAACTCCTTATAATGGTTTTTCCAGAAGTTAGTGATGTAAGCCAAGTCGTCTACAAGCTCTATGATAATACTGCCTTTTGTGGTGATTATCTTATACTTGTTAACATGACTTTCAAGTTCTTCCCTTGCCTCAATTAAGGAAATTGCACAGCCACTAACATATGGAGCGTCAGCTTGTTTTATAGCATCTTCAACGGTTGAACCAGCCTTTAATTCCATTTCAACTCCATTGATTTTAACTTGCATTTTCTCGCCTCAACATATGATATTTATTTTGAGCATTAATTTTTATTAGAAATTTTATGAAGTAATTCCTATGTTTTAATTTTTGAATTTTATAATATTAATTAGTTTCTAATAAGAAATATAAATAAAATATTGGTATCGTAATGGGATAAAATTTTGGGTAAAAAATGGAAAAATAGAGAAAAAGAATCCGATTAAATATTCTTAATTGAACATCCACAGGACGTGAAAATATGCTGAAAAATATAACGACAAAAAAGTAATGATTTGAAGAAGTCATCTGTCTTCGGAAAAGCCCATGATGATTTCATTGTCAAAATCAAAGACGCATCTTTTTTCATTCCCATAGCTCATCATTAATTTATGGGTGTCATTGACCTTTCCAATACATGAAGCCGTGATATTAGCCCCATTCAACAACTCCAATACACTTGACGTGTTTTGACTCTCGCACGTCAATACGAATGCGGAACCGGGATACATCATAAACCATTTGATCCAATCGATATCATCGGGTTTTGGAATAAGCTCCATGTCAATATCGGCACCCTTGCCTGATGCTTCAAGCAACATGCCAAGCGTACCTACAATACCGGGATTGCTGATGTCCTTTGCAGCATTGACCAAATGCTTCTTGCCGATAGTGTTCATTATCCTAATCTGATTTTGAACATATTCCGGGGATTTGTCGCTGGTAGTATCCCAGTTAATCTCGGTACCGGGATATACCCGTCCATCCAAGTCAACGGCCACTATAACATCATCATCCACCTTTGCACCGCAACTTGGAATGACAGCATCCCTATCCACTATACCGCTGATGGCCACATCCAATGCATCATATGGAGTGTCCGGATGAGTATGACCGCCTACCATCGGTACGCCAAACTTCTTAACCCCTTCCTTGATTCCATCCATTATCTGTTTGGTAACCTCATCATCACTGGAGGACAATACATTGGTCATGCCCATAGGCAAACCACCCATAGCGGCAATGTCATTGACGTTTACAAGAACCGAACAATAACCTGACCACCAGGGATCAATATCCATCAAAGCACCCCATATTCCATCGGTGGCAAGCAGCATCAGCTGATTATTTCCAATATCTATAGCCGCCGCATCGTCACCGAAGGCAAGATAAACATTTCCCGATATATTATAGACATCTTTCAGGCTTTCGCGAACATCGGCTATGGAATGCTTTCTGGTTACGCCCTTGAATGTCTTTATAGACTCCACTATTGCATCAAAGTCCAAATTCATACCCCCATATTATATATGATAATCTTTATTATGCATTATTTAAAACTTTTTAGCCAATTGATTATCGACTATGTGATAATCGATATCCATCCGATTGATGAGATTTATTATTTCATCCTTAAGCGAATCTATCGAATCGATGTCAATAATCTGTTTTTGGTCAAATATTTCATTGAAAATCCGTTTGCCTACAATATCATCCCATCCGGATTCCAGTTGGATTATAAGGGAATCATCCATCCGGAAGGCTTTTTCGACAACCTTATCCAAGTCACCATCCGTTATTCCAATGACCGGTACTTCAAACCTGTATAATATGTCCGATGAAAGCAGCGTGGTGTCATCCCCCACACTAACGATGACTGCATTATCCCTGTATTTATAGATATCTTCAGCCGCATGATCAAGATACACTGCCGTCTGTCTGTTAACGGTGTTTTTGATTATCCTTGGCTTGACATTATCAGATTTTCTGAGAAGACCCGTTTTTATAATGGCTTTTTTTAAGTCAACTTCCCCCAGCTTTTCCAAGCCATGTTCCTTGATAACTCCACCCTCCATGCCGATTATACGATTATCTTTAGCGATTACTATCAAATCATCATCTGTAACTCGTCCGATTATAACGCCGTTTAGCATGATATTTTCACCAGGTGCTACACCTGCGACCTTACGTCTTATGATTGAATTGTCATCGTTTATTGATGATTCATCACAGGCAATCCCTTTCGCTTCATCCGAGGATATTACAGGCAATTGTAATCTATGGGAAATTTCCTGCAGAAAGTCTTCATCTATTTCATCAGACCATGATATGATGACGCCGTCCTCTTCGGCAGGTCTTTCGACTTGAATCAGCTTTGCATTGCATTGACTGTTAGTGTAAACCTTATAACCGAATGTATGACCCGTCACCTGACTTTTTCCATAGTTCAACAAGAACAGTATATCATTATCCTCGGCCATCAATCGTATAGATTGACTGGGCAACAGTTTTCTGGATATGTCTATAACATCCTCCAAAGATGCATCGATTACGGCGGTTCTACCCATAGTACCA
This sequence comes from Methanosphaera sp. rholeuAM130, assembly GCA_003266065.1. Classification (GTDB taxonomy): domain Archaea; phylum Methanobacteriota; class Methanobacteria; order Methanobacteriales; family Methanobacteriaceae; genus Methanosphaera. Next base: position 25,941 of record MUZY01000241.1, on the reverse strand, counting down.
CCCAATCTGCATGAAACATTACCCATCGCCGAAAGCATGTCTATAATCTTTAATGCACATCCGGAGTCTATAATTCCCGGACCATGTACAATAACACCAATATTTAATGTCATAATCCATACTTCCTAATAGTTTCTATGGGAATTCCTACGTTTTCTGATGATTGGCGATCCGCAAACGTCACATTCTATCAACTTCGTATCTCCAGGATACTCCCTTCGACAGCCCTTGCATATCTTTTGCCAAGTAACCGTTTGACTGATGCCCTTGGTATAAACACCCTGAAACTTGAGATTCAACAATTTCAGAACATTCTGGATAGAATAGTCATCGCTGATGGTTACTACGTCATGACCCATCGATTCATACTTTAAGGCTAATGCAACGACATCCCTGTCTGTCTGGGATAATCTCATATAATCACCCGAGTCCAGCAGGACATCGTTCAATCGGGGATATTCCCTACTGTCAACGGATTCTATTTTGAGTATTCCATCGTTGATACAGTTATTCATTAACATTTCGGCATTGATATCCTTGATTTCAGCTGCTGCGGAAGAAACCATGACATTTAAACAGTCCTCCTTATAAAAACCATTTATTAATGCGGATGCATCCAAGTTATACACTTTCATCATTTTGCAACTCCATAGAAATCATATTTATAATTAAAAAATATTATTTTCATTTATATATTATTTATATATATAATATGATAAAAAAATAATACCTATAAAAATAATAACTAATTATATAATATGGAAGTTTAAGTGATTTTAATGAGAATCGTTGATAATATTATTGGTAAGGAAGTAGTCAATAACGAAGCCACAATATTGGGAAAAGCAGTAGACGTCGAAGTTGACACGACAACCAATATCCTGGAATCTTTAATAGTGACAAATCAAAGTGAATCCGATGATAAACATGAAAAAATTCGTATTCCATTTGAAGAAGTGCTAAGAATAGGGGATAAGATTTTGATAAAAGATCCCCTTGAGAACGGTACCCTATAACTGTTACTTCTTATATTACGCCGAAGGTGAAATTATGAATGAATACAAGAATAAACTGATAGAATTATTAAAAGAAAACGATGTGATTAAGTTTGGAGACTTCACGTTATCCTCAGGTAAAAAGAGCGACTACTACGTAGATATGAAAAAGGCAATTACAGAGCCTGAAATACTTGAATGTGTTGCACATCTTATAACCGAAAATATTGATGAGGACATCGACAAGATAGCAGGACCGGCATTGGGAGCAGTCCCCATTGCAACCGCAACGTCGCTGATATCAAAAAAGCCTATGCTAATGATTAGAAAGGAAAAGAAATCATACGGTACATCCAAACAGATTGAAGGACAGTTGAACGAAAACGACAATGTGATAATAGTAGAGGACGTTACGACAACGGGCGGATCACTGCTTAAGGCAATAGATGTGATAGAAGACAACGGTGGAAACATAATCAAGGCATTTGTAATAGTAGACCGTGAAGAGGGAGCTAAAGACACCTTCGAAAAAAGAGGAATAATATTTGAACCGCTATTGACGATAAGTGAATTTAGACAATATTTATAATTAAAATAGATATAATATATATTAATATATTAAACAATTATAAAATAATAAATATAACTAATAAAAGCAAATAAGAATATGTGAGGCTAAAAATATGAAGACAAATGAAATAGTCGGAAAAAAAATCATCGACAAAAACGTTAAAGAAGTAGGAAAAATCGCTGAAATGACCTTTGATACAAAAACATTCAAATTAACAGGTATCTACGGTTCAACGGGAAATCCAATCAGTAAAAAATACCATGATTTCAAAGCAACAGACATAATGGCAATAGGAGATTATTTGCAAGTAAATGTTACTAAAGAAGAACTGATGGAAAATTCATTGGACAAAATACCAAAAAGTGAAGGAACAAACGCAAAAAGCAGCGAAATTATCGGCAAGAAAGTATTGGACTGCAATGGTAACGACAGTGGAAAAGTATCAAGCATAAATATAGATATCGAAAAACAGGAAATCACTTCATTAAATGTTTCAAAATCCTCATCATTCACAAAATCAAGTGAAGCTAAAATAGAACAAGATGAAATAACCGGTTTCGGTGACTACATCTTAATCAACAAAACCCTAAGCTTTGAAGACGATAAAACGGGTGATGAAGAAGAAGAAAAAAAAGAAACACCTGAAGAAGAAAAAGTAGATATCAACATAAACTAAACTCCCTTTTTCTTAACTTTTTTATATTCAATTATTCAGCATGGGGATTATCCTCTAAAAAAGCAACCAAATCACTTATTTCCTTAAGGTTCATAGCTACGAATAATCTGTTTGCAGGATTGGCCAATAGATAAAACTGTTTTTTACCTGTCTTTTTATATGCAACAAACATCAACTTCTGAAGTACCACTATATCGGTAGCCAATACAAGCATAAGCTTAGCCTTTTGTTCCGGCGTTAACTGTTTTAAATAACTGACAATTACTGAACGAAATTTCTTTACGAGATTAACATTTTTTTTAATCATTGCCTCAAGTACTATTGCCGGTGCAATGGTAAATAAGGACTCATATTCTTTAACATCTTCATAGGTAATTTTTTCATCTGTCATATCTGTCACCTCTTGTTTAATTAAAAATCCTATATATCTTATGATTGTCATTAATATATATTTTTTATTTTTTATAATTTTCATGAAAATATATGAAATCCATTATTTAAACCGTAATTAACCAAAATAAGAAAAATACAACACGTTTTAACCATTATAACCCATTTATAAAAAATAAAAGATTCAATAGAGCATATACATTTGATGAGAATAAGACTCATAATCAATTATTATTTTAAAAAATTATCAAAAAAGGCTCATCGACAGCAATAGAATATTTACCAGTTTAATATACTCCGTTAATCAATGGATAAAGATAAAAAATCAGGATAAATAAAAGATTAATAATATCAGAGTAAAAATTATATGATAAAGAATAAATCAATTATAGAGAATTTCTAATGATTAAAAAGATGCCCTTAATTATCCAATAGTTTAAAAGGCCAATAATTTGAATTATTTAAAAAATATATTTATATACTATGAAGTATTAATGATTATACAAGTCGAATTGAAAAAATGATTCGACGAACAAATATAACCAATTTATATTAATAAGGAGGTTTTATAATTAAGGGTTATTTTGGTACAATAATCTTAATATGTACAACTATTTTATTAATTAGTTCAGTAAGTGCAATAGACCCTGATAATGACACGATTACAGCGGATACAATATCAAACGATATTCAAGCAACACAATCCACATCCAATGCAATAACCGACACAGATACAGTAATTACTACAAACTCAGCATCATCTTCAGCAAGTACTGCCAACTCAAATACGGTAACGGACGTTACTACGACAAAATCCGAAGATGATAACACGAATAGTTTAAAAAGTATTCAAAAAACAAGCAGTAATACAAAATCAAGCAGCAAACTTGATTCTACCCAAATAGCAATAAATTCAATTACTGCTACCAGTACGGATACGATAGTGTTAAAAGCTACAGTGGCATCCGGTTCGGTATACGTTCCAAATGGACTTGTAGCATTTAAAATTAACGGTAAAACTATTGGTCAAGCTAACGTAACAAATGGTAAGGCATCATTAAGATATACAATACCAGGATATTCTGCAGGCACATATACTACTACAGCAGTATTCGGTGCTACAAGCAGATATTCATCATCAACTGCAAATGGTACTCTAAAAATAACAAAAACTTCTTCAACAACCACGGTTAAAGACTTAACGGGTATTGAAGGATCAAGTGTTAGAATACTGGCAGTTGTCAAAGACAGCAAAGGTGCATATGCACATGGTGGAAATGTAGTCTTCAAATTGAATGGACTTTCAATAGGAACAAGCAAGGTTGTAAACGGAGGAGCGGCAATAAACTATACCATACCGACATCCTTCACAAAAAGCTCATATGCAATAACTGCAACCTATAGCGGTACTGGAGCATTGGCTTCATCAAAAGCATCAAGTACCCTCACGGTTCTTACTCCACAAAAAACAACTACAAGCGTAAGCGACATTACAAGTTCCGCCGGTAAGACCATAACTGTTAAAGCTACCGTTAAAAGTGGTTCAACAGCTATAAGCGGCGGTACTGTAGTATTTAAATTAAACGGCCTTACGATAGGTAAAGCTACCGTTAAAAGTGGAAGTGCAAGCATATCATATGCAATTCCTAAGAGTTTAAGTAAATCCTCATATGACATAACCGCAACGTATGGTGGATACGTACAATACCTAACAAGTACAACATCAGCTAAATTAAAACTGGAAACTCAAACAGCCGGTGGAAAAAACACGTCACTTACACAAAACAGTGCACTTAAAACATACATTACAACAAGTGCATCAAACTGTCAGGTATACAATTCAGTAATACAAAACCTGGCAAAAACAATTACAAGCGGAAAAACAACGACATTGGCACAGGCAAAGGCAATATTCAGTTACTTAAACGATAAGACAAGTTACGATTACTATGCAAACACCAGATACGGTGCACTCGGAACATGGAACAGAAAAGCGGGTAACTGCTGTGACATGGCAAACCTAATGGTGGCAGTATGCAGAGCCGCAGGCATACCTGCAAGATACGCTCATGCAACATGTTACTTCAGAAGCGGCCTTGTAACGGGTCACGTATGGGCACAGGTATACGTCAACGGTGCATGGCATAACTGTGACCTGACATCAAACTACAACTCATTTGGAAATATTGTAAACTGGAATAGATGTGGAAGTATAAGATATTATACCACATTACCGTTCTAGTTTCAATACCATTTTATCTTTTTTTTAAATGGCTTTCTTTAAAATATTTTATTTGATTAAATGCCATAGCATAACTTAAGATTTAAGTATTGCATTTTAATTTTCTCATCCAAATTCTACACACTTATTCAAGTTAAAATTAACCTTTAAAAATTATTTATTATGCCAAAAATTAATAATAACCTTCCACATAAATAACTATTATCTATTGAAAAGGAAGTTTAATATTAATGATATGGGATGAAAAAATAGAATGTATGTCACTTGAAGACATGCGGGAATTACAATTAAAAAGATTACAAGATGTCGTTACAAGAGCATTTAATGAAGTACCATATTATCACAAAAGGTATACTGAAGCGGAAGTATATCCGGAGGATATTCAATGTTTGGAAGATATAGAAAAATTACCGTTTACAACAAAAACGGATCTTAGAGCATCATACCCCTTCGGCTTATTTGCCGTAGATCAAAAGGAAATCGTTGAGATTCACACTTCAAGCGGTACTACCGGAAAGCCTACCGTATCAGGATATACAAAGGAAGACCTTGATACATGGGCAGAGGTAATGGCTCGTGGAATGACGATGATGGGTATCGGTGAAGACGACATAGTGCAGAATACCCATGGATACGGATTGTTTACAGGAGGATTCGGAGTTCACTATGGCGGACAAAAGATTGGTGCAACAGTCATACCTATCTCTACAGGTCAAACTTTAAGACAAATTGAGCTGATGAAGGACTTCGGAACGACAATGCTGATATTCACACCATCATACGGATTGCACATAGCCGAAGAACTGCATGAAATGGGCATTAAGCCATCCGACTTAAACCTTAAGGTCATCGGTTTTGGATCCGAAAGCTGGACCGACGAGATGAGACAGAGCATTGAGGAAAAATTTGAGGTACCGGCCTACAACATCTATGGATTGACCGAGGTAATGGGTCCCGGCGTAGCAATGGAATGTGACCAGCAGAATGGCTTGCACTTATATGAAGATCACTTCTATCCTGAAATAATCGATTCAAAAACATTGAAGCACATACCTGAAGGACAAAGCGGTGAATTGGTACTTACAACACTGACTAGAGTTGGAATGCCTATAATCAGATTCAGAACACATGACGTGACCAGCATTAAACATGAAAAATGCGGCTGTGGAAGAACACTGGTAAAGATGTCCAAAATTACCGGCAGAACAGATGACATGCTTAAGATTAAGGGAGTAAGCGTATTCCCATCACAAATTGAAAAGGCATTGCTGTCCATAAAGGGTGTGGAGCCACACTATCAAATCATACTCACAAGACCTGATAATCTGGATCAGATAGAAGTTAAAGTTGAAGCATCCCCTGACATATTCTTTGACAACGTTAAGGAATTGGTTGGTATACGCGACAAGTTAGCAGAAGCCATACATGATGAGATAGGTTTAAGAGTAAACGTTAACCTCGTGGAACCTAAGACCATTGACAGGGTAGATGCCGGAAAAGCCGTTAGAGTAATAGACAACAGAAACTTAAAATAGGGGGGGATACCCATGGAATACTTAAAACAATTATCAATATTTCTTGAAAACAAAGAGGGAAGAATGTTACATACCCTTGACATTATTGAAGAATTAAATATCAATATACGTGCATTATCCATCGCAGACACATCCGAATTTGGAATTCTAAGATTGATTGTAACAGATCCGTTAAAGGTTAAGGAAGAACTGGAAAAAAAGGATTTTATAGTTAAATTAACCGACGTAATACCTGTTGCAATCAGCGATGAACCTGGAGGATTAAACAAAATACTTAGATTGCTCAGCAATAACAACATTAACTTGGAATACCTGTATGCATTCGTGGAACAACAGAAATATGATGCCATAGTAATCTTAAGACTGGAGAATATGGACGAGGGATTAAAGGTATTGGAAGAAGGAAATGCCGAACTAATCTGTCCTGATGAAATATATTCTATTTAAACTCCCACTTTTTTTCTTTTGATTTTGAATAGTCCTGTTTTTTATAATAATAGTTCTGAATTCGAATATTAGATTTTTATTAGCATACTGTTTTTTGATTTTCCAAAAAAAAGTGCCATATCAATTAGTGAAAAATTGAACTTTGAAAAATGAAATGTAAATATTGAACTGAATAATTTAAAAAGAGATTGGAATAGATGATTGAATCATCTATTTATTGCAAGCTTCATAACCCATTTCAAATGCCTTTAAATTAATATCAATTGATTTGGGAGGTAAGTTTTCTTTCATTGTTGTTATTATATCTTCTTTTGATAATGGGAAGTTATCTATTGCAGTTACTGCACCCAACATTGCCATGTTCATGGATAGCGGATGACCGGCTGTCAATGCAATTTTATTTGCATCCATCGGATGAACTGATGCAACTTTGGATTCCAGTTCTTTAATTACTTCATCAACTTCCGGATAATCGACGTCCTGCTGATTGATGGTTGAAGGAAGTACGATGGATGTATTGACCACTACAACAGTTTCCTTATTGGATTTTTCAAGAGCACGAACCGCTTCAACAGGTTCAAATGCCAATATTAAATCAGCCCCTCCTTGCTGAATGATAGGACTTTCATCCTCACCAATTTTAAGCTCGGTTGAGACTACTCCACCACGCTGGCTCATACCATGTATTTCGCTCATGACAACGTGCTGTTTTTCTTTTAGGGCAGTTTGTCCTATAACGATGGATGTTTTGATAATTCCCTGTCCACCTATTCCGCAAATATAAATGTTATATGTCATAGTAATTACTCCTTCCTGTATATTGCATCAACTGGACATACATCAATACATACACCACATTTAATACAACTTTGATCTATTGTTATCTTTTCATCCACAAGGTTGATGCTTGGACATGCCAATTGACTGATACACTTCCTGCAGTGGATACATTTGTCCTGATTAACATCCACACGATATTTACGTGACCTGATGTCATCCTTATTTATCAGGTTGCATGGATATTTGGATATTATAACAGATACGCCCTCATATTTCAATGCCTCTTTGTATACTTCAATCATCTTATTGACATTCAATGGATTGATTTCTTCAACAAATTCCACTCCGATTGCCCTTACAATCTTTTCAATCGATATGGCCGGTGCCTCCTGACCCATACCGTCAACTGGAATGCCGGGATTTGTCTGTCCTCCAGTCATTGCAGTAATTCTGTTATCCAGAATAACCAATGTGAACTTATTTTTATTGTGCAGTGCATTTATCAGCGGAGGTATACCTGCATGGAAGAATGTGGAGTCCCCGATAAAACTGATAATCGGTTGATTTTCCGTTGACTTGCTGAAACCGCAACTTGTACCTACGCTTGCACCCATTGACATTAGATAATTTGCCATATTATATGGAGGTGCTATTCCCAATGTGTAACAGCCTATATCCGATGGATGAATACTCTCGACGTCCAGGTTTAGACTGTTTATCGCCTGTCTGGCAGAGTAATATGCGGCTCTATGAGGACAACCCGCACATAGCGTTGCCGGTCGGGATGGCAGTTGGATGCTGCTTTTTTCGTTTGGCGTTGGTCTATTGTCTTCAAAGTTCAATAATTTACGTAAGGCGTCAAAGACTATGTTAGGATTATATTCGAATATCTCTGATAATGTTCCGTCACGTTTACCGTGAACCTTGGTTTGTAGATTATATTTACCAACTATTGCAAGTGTTTCGATTTCGTTAATCGGATCTACCTCTTCAACGACAAGCACTTCCCTATTGTTTTCGAGGAATTGTTTAACCAACTCTTCAGGATATGGATGTGAAAATCCTATCTTTAAAATATTAACTTTTAAGTTATTCTGATTGACAACGTCGATTACATAGTTATATGCTCCACCGGAAGTGATTATTCCAATATCAGCACCGTTGTCGATTATTTTATTTAATGGTGAGCCGTTTGAAACTTCACGCAATACGTTAATTTTTTCGACAAGATTCTTGTGCATAACCCTTGCAGCTTCAGGTACCGGTACATGTAAACGTTCATTTTTAAATTCACCGGCATTGATTGTGTTTTTAGTATATTCATCTGTTGTAACGACACCGCGCATGTGTGATACACGGGTAGTCGTTCTTATAATTACGGGCAAATCATATTCATCAGAAATGTCATACGCATAATGAATATAATCCTTTATCTCCTGTGGATTTGATGGTTCAAATAAAGGTATATTTGCTTGTCTTGCAAAGTGTCGTGTATCCTGTTCATTCTGTGATGAAAATGTGGATGGATCATCAGCTATCAAGAGCAGGAAACTACCTTCCACCCCTATATAAGCAGATGACATCAATGAATCTGAAGCCACATTTACTCCAACGTGCTTCATGAATGAAAATGTTCTAAGACCAGTACTGGCAGCTGCTGCCGCCACTTCAACCGCGACCTTTTCATTTGATGAAAATTCAAAATAAACATTTGCACTTTTTGCAATCTTATAAAGAATATCACCTATCTCTGAGGATGGAGTACCAGGATATGTTGCAGCCAGTGAAAGTCCACACTCTAAAACTCCCCTTACAGCCGCTTCATTACCCAGCATAAAATATTCATTTCCCTTCTCGGGACTCAATAATTCTTTTATCTTCATTTTATAACTCCTTATAAATAATTAAAAAAAATCATAATTATCAAAAGAAAAATAGTAACAATTTAACATTACTCTATATGTATATTTATATATGATGAAATATTTAAGTTAATGTACACATTAAGATTATTTTTTTAGCAATGATACATAATTTGGATTCTTCTTGCCAATAAGAATACTTAGTCAAAAAATATATTTCTAATGAAATAGAAACTATGAATATCGTAGCTTAGATTAATTGCAGATATACATTTTAGATAACTGTTTATATTAAATGTTTTTCAACAAGGGGTATTGATATTAAATGATTAAAGTTAATGTTAAAAGATATGATCCCGTAGAAGATTTACATTATACAGAATCATATGAAATAGAAAAAACGCCAAAAATGAAGGTGCTTGATGCATTAAACCAGATTAATAAAAAATATGATGCAAATATTGCCTACAGATACTCATGTAGAGCAGGTCAATGTGGATCATGTGCAATAAAGGTAAATGGTAAAGCTGTACTTGCATGTAAAGCGGAAATACAGAATAATGATACCTTGGAAGCACTGGATTTTAACATAATAAAGGATTTGATAGTGGACAGAAAACCTTTCTCCGAAGAAGTTCGTGATTTGAATCTGTACATAGGCTCTGAAAGTGATGAATGTAACCAAGATCCAGAGGTAATAAAGCCTGAAGAGTTTGAATTGTCCGACAAATTAAGAAGTTGCATAGGATGTTATTCATGTTTATCAATGTGTCCTGTACTTAAGAAAACGGAAGACTTTGTCGGACCGTACTTCATGAGAAACCTTGCGGACATATCATTTGATCCAAGGGATGACACGTCCAGAAACGAGGACATCATAAATTCAGGGTTATACTGCTGTACATCATGTGGACAATGTACCAAGACATGTCCAAAAGAAATAGACATCTACGGAAAGGCCATAGAATTAATGCGGGCAAAGATATTTAACCAAAACGAGGGACCGCTGGCACCACATAAGCTGATAAGAGAATCAGTCATGCAAACGAATCGTACAGTAAAACCCGATGAAAACAGTGATTATCCTGAAGGATTCATCAAAAAGTATCATGAAGAACACAAAGACAGAAAAGCCAAAGTTGCATTCTTTACAGGATGCATGATAGACTACAAACTACCTTGGATAGCCGAATATCTGGTAGAGCTATTTGACAAACTGAAAATTGAAGTGGACATACCTGAAGGACAGGTTTGCTGTGGTTCACCTCTTTTAAGAACAGGACAAGTTGACATCATGCCGGAACTGGTGGATAAAAACTATGAAGTCTTCAAGGATTACGATACAGTCATTACAGTATGTGCCGGCTGCGGGGCAACACTCAAAAACAATTATCCTGAGTACGGTGTGCAATTGAATGTCATGGATATCAGTGAATTTCTGCAGGACAAGCTCAATCCTGATGACATGAACGAACTTGACTTGAAAGTAACATATCATGATCCATGCCACCTTGTAAGAAGCCAGAACATTAGCGAAGAACCAAGAAACATACTCAAATCACTTAAAGGCGTCGAATTCATTGAAATGGAAAAGCCAGATCAATGCTGTGGAGCAGGTGGTGGAGTAAAATCAGGAAAACCTGAGATAGCCGAGGCTTTGGCCGATGAAAAAGTCGATATGATTGACAAGCTGGACGTTGATTATGTGGTAACGATATGTCCATTCTGCGAATACAACATTGGCGATTCGCTCAAGAAGAAAGGCTCCAAAACATCAGTGATAAATATCATGGAATTGCTTAACAAGGCATATGAATAGACAAATCCAATATGATAACACTATCATTACACCACACAAAAGACAAACATTGACTTTAAATTACTTAAAAAGCATTTTCAAATCAACTCCCCCTTTTTTTATATTATTTTTTCGATTATTGACTGTGTGAAGTCGTAAAAAAACGCGTTCATAACCAAAAATGAGATATTGCATCAATACATTTTTTTCTTCCATATCCCTCCAACCACATATACATGTTAAAAATGAGTTATTGGATATTGATAAAGCAATTCAATATAAATGAGTTTGAACACGATTATATTAATGTATGATAAATAATCTTTCATTATTTTAATAGCATTTTCTAATATAAAGAGGGTGAACAACGTGACATAAAAAAATATTGAAAAATGAAAAACAATCAACCACGTGAAAAATATTTTTAAAAATAGAGGATGATACGAGTCTATAAAACAGCATAACATGAAAAAAAGTCTCTTTAGTATCTTAACCCGTTAAAATCAATGATAAAGGTGGCTAGAAGGATAAAAATATTAAAATTAATATTTTACGGCGGTTCCAGTTATGCTGACAAGAATCGTGTTTCCCATAGTACCACCCAAGTTACTGTATTTTACACGAACATTCAATATCGCATTTGCCTCTAACTCTTCAGCCTTTTCAATCATACTCTGCAATGCCAGTTCTCTTGCTTTTTTAAGCTGATCTTCATATGTGGACGTTCTGCCGCCAACCACGTCACGTACTCCTGAAAAGATATCCTTATAGACATTTGCACCTATTAAACCTTCACCGCTAACAATACCCAAGTATTGTTTAACGTCTTTTCCTTCTATCGAAGGTGTCGTTACGATTAACATAAATAACCTCCCAAAAAAATAATTATGGAATAACTATTCATCATCATCAAACAATGACAATATTCCACAAATCAAGAACCATAACCCCACTACTATTCCCAAATAATTAGGATTGGCAAATAAATAAGCCATGATTAGAGATATTACACCAAATACAATATTTACAATACCCCATAGGGTAAATGACCTAAATACTCCAGATATTATTGAATATACACCAGATACAATTAAAATAATTGCCATCGCATATAGAAGTATCTTAAACATCATTATGATTATATCCGGATTTAGCATCAGATATATCCCAATCATAATAAAAATTATCGCTACTATTATATTGAAAATAGCCGAATTTCTCTGGAAATCATATCGCTGATAAGCAAAGAGTAGAAATAACAAAGCTACAAATATGAAGAACAATCCGAAAATAATACTTACCGTTGTCGGAATCACCAATGGAAATACCATAGTGATAATACCCAATATTATCATTATTATCGAATAATTTTTAACATTGAAATTCATGATAAACCTCCATCTTTCCTATTTTTATTTTTAAATATTATCATTATTAAAATATTACTATTATTCCCACTTTGAAACATGATATCAATAGCCAAAGAATAAATAAAATATACTACAAAGATACATATAGTGATTCTATTTGAAAATTTATACTGTATTTGTAGAAGCAAAAACTCCGGGCAATATAGGTTTTCTTGCAAGATGTATGAAAAACTTTGATTTTGAGGATTTGATACTTATTAATCCATGCAAACTTGATGAAAGTTCATATTATCAAGCGGTACATGCACAGGATATCGTGGAGAATGCTTTGATTTACGATTCAATAGATGAATTTATTGAAGACAAGGAAATTGGAAGCGTCATAGGTACCAGCGGTAGTCCTGGAGGTAAACATAACATCAAGAGAATGCCCATTACTCCGGAGGAATTGGGAAAAACCATTAACATAAACAGCAATATTGCATTATTATTCGGACGTGAAGGTGATGGACTTACAAATGATGAAATAAATTTATGCGATATCCTAGTAAGCATACCGACAAGTGATGAATATCCCATTATGAATATCACACATGCTGCTTCTATCATATTTTATGAAATATTCAAGAATAAAAAAGAATATCCCGTAGATAGTATTGATTTTACCACGATAGAAGATAAAAAAGTGCTGATGACACAGATGAATACTATCATATCAAAACTAGACTATCCCGAACATAAGGAAGTTATAGTTAAAAACATTGCAAAACATATACTTGGAAGATCATTTATCACAGGTAGAGAAGCAAAAACATTACGTGGAACATTAAAACGTATAAATCAAAGAATCAATAAGGACAATGAGGAGTAAAAAATGGCAATACTTAGTGATGTGGATATAAAGAAATATTTAGATGATGGTAAAATTGTAATTGACCCTATAGAAGATGAAAAGCAGATACAGCCGTCAAGTGTGGATTTAAGATTAGGCGATGAATTCAAGGGATTTAAAATTGTTACAAAACCCTTCATCGACCCGTTTGACAATACGGATTTAGAGTCATACATGGATATGTTGACTGTTGAAGAAGGTGAACCTTTCATAATTCATCCGGGAGAATTTACCCTTGCGACGACTTATGAATATGTGAAGATTCCTGATGATATAGTTGCACGTGTAGAAGGCAGGTCATCAATGGGCAGACTCGGTATTACAATGCACGTTACGGCAGGATACATCGACCCCGGCTTTGAAGGAAGGATAACACTGGAAATATCCAATATAGGCAAGATGCCTGTTGCATTATATCCCGGTCAAAGGGTATGTCAGATAGTATTTGAAACCATGACGTCACCATCTGCAAAGCCATATGGACATGAAGATAGAGACAGCAAGTATATGCGTCAAAAAGGACCACAAGTAAGTAAAATTAAACAAGATTTTGATATTAAAGGAGGTAAATAATGCAAAATGAAGAAATGATGAGTATAGCCAAAAAACGGGGAATTTTATACCCTTCATTTGAAATATACTCAGGTGTTGCAGGTTTTTATGATTACGGACCGGTAGGAGGTCTCTTGAAAACGAACATCATGAATTTATGGAGGGAATACTACGTAAGCAGGGAAAGGTTCTTTGAAATCGAAGCACCTACCGTAATGCCAAAGGAGACTCTTAAAGCATCAGGACACGTCGACAACTTTACCGATCCGATGACCCAATGTACTGAATGTAAAGAGGTATACCGGGCAGACCATATCATTGAAGAAAATATCGACCAAGAAGTTGAAGGATTGCCAGATGAAACATTGACGCAAATAATAAAGGACAACAACATCATCTGTCCGGAATGCGGCGGAAATTTGGATGACGTTAGAAGCTACAACCTAATGTTCAAAACCCAAATAGGTGCAAGCGGAAAACAGGTAGGATATATGAGGCCGGAAACTGCACAGGGAATATTCATATCATTCAAACGCATAAGCAGATTCTATAAGGACAAACTTCCATTCGGTATAGTTCAACTCGGAAAATCATACAGAAACGAACTGTCGCCAAGACAGGGAGTAATAAGATTAAGGGAATTTACCCAGGCAGAAGCTGAAATATTTGTTGATCCATCCGACAAGACTCATAGAAACTATGACAACATTAAAAACTACGAATTAAGATTATACGGGCAGAAACAACAGCTCAACAATGAGGAACCTATCAAAGTACTTGTCAATGAGGCCATTGACAAAAACATTGTAAGCAGCCAAACATTGATTTACCAGATTGTTATTGCCAAAAACTTCTTAAGCGACCTTGGAATACCTGATGAAGCAATCAGATTCAGACAACACTTGCCGGATGAAATGGCTCATTATGCCATAGACTGTTGGGATGCAGAGGTAAAGACAGACCAATACGGATGGATTGAGATTATAGGTATAGCCGACAGAACCGACTTCGACCTACAGTCACACATCAAACACAGCAAAGAAGATTTGAGTGTATTTAAGGAGTATGAAACACCGAAAGAGGTTACCGTAACTAAAGCTTCATTCAATATGAAAAAATTCGGTCCGACATTTAAAAAGGACTCACCTAAGGCCAAAGAAATCTTAGAAAATACCGATGCTGAAATTATCCTTAAATCATTTGAAGAAGATGGCAGCTACACATTTGACATTGATGATAATGAATACACCATTGATGAAAGTTACGTAAGCTTCAACACGACAACGGAAAAAATAAAGGGAGAAAGAATAATACCTCACGTCATAGAACCGTCCTACGGTATTGACAGAATAACATACTCCACCCTCTTACATTCATATACAGAGGACACCAATGAAGAAGGTGAAATAAGAAAATACCTTAAAATACCTGCAAAGATAGCACCTATTAAAGTTGCCGTTCTTCCATTGGTCAATAAAGAAAAACAGATTGAAATAGCTCAGGATATAGAAAATACCCTTAGAGAAAACAATATCATCACTACATTTGATACCAGTGCCACAATAGGTAGACGATATGCCCGTGCAGACGAGATTGGTATTCCATACGCCATAACCGTTGACTATGACAGTGTTGATGATAAAAAAGCAACCATACGAAACAGGGATACGTTCAAACAAAAAAGGGTATCCATAAGAAACATACCGATGATAATTAGCCAGCTGATTAATGGATTTATCGAATTCGATGAGATAGAAGAGTAGATACCATGATTATCGATGCCCACATGCACTCCGATTCAAGACCCGTTGAGGATTTTAGAGACATCAGTATTGCAGGAGTTAAAGCTGTTGTAAGCTGTGCCTATGATCCTTTGGAGATGAATAGATCAAATGTATGCTTTGAACACTTTAACAGATTATTGAACGTTGAAAAAAAGCGTGTCCAACAGCACAATATCAAATATTTCATGGCATTGGGGATACATCCACGTGCAATTCCAACGGATTATGAAAAAGTACTTGAAAAACTGCCGGAATACTTGTCCAAAGAGAATGTCATAGCTATCGGTGAAATAGGATTGGACACGGCAAACAGCCTGGAACAGGAAGTGTTCATCAAGCAACTGAAACTGGCCGATGAGTACAATCATAGAGTCATCGTACACACTCCCAGAACAGATAAGGCAAAAGTAACCGAAAAGATAATTGAACTGATTGATGAAAACATCAATCCAAAACTGGTGCAGTTAGATCACGTCGACTTTTCAATTGTGGACAAAGTAATCGATAAGGATTACACGCCGGCCATAACTGTCCAACCTTTAAAAATGAGTGTTGAGGATACGGTAAAAGCATTTGACGAATATGGATTTGACAAGTTTGTAGTTGACAGCGACATGAGTTATGCACCATCGAATCCGATGAGTTTAGCGAATCTGAAGCATGAATTGGAAATAAACGATTATGATAAAAAAAGTATCGATAAGGTTATGTATAAAAATTTCATGAGTTTCCACAACATGAAATCAATATAAGTAATTCTAATTACTTATAACAATTTTTTTAAAACGATAAAAAGCTAGTTTTCCAAAAAATAATTATTTATAAAAAATTAATAATAACTCCCTTAAAGATTCAAATAACATGAACGCACATCTAAAAAGGAATTTGGTAAAAAGGGGAGAAAGTGATTTATCCTATTTAATTCTTTAATAAGACAATATCCTTAGGAACCACCAAGATTACGTTCTTCGTACTTCCAAGCAATACTACTTGAGCTCCTGATGACTCTTTAAATTCTTTAATCATTGAACCTAACTTAGCAAATTCAGATGAACGTCTCTCTTGAATATATTTAAAATCAATTATTACAGGCACACCTGTCTTGTTAACTCTTTCTAGTTCATCATTTAATGTGTAAACGGATTTAACCTTAATTAAACGGATAGTATCTATATTGGTACCCCTATCTGGTACAATTAAGTCAATTTCTTCATCTTCAGGTACAATAACAACATCATCTTCTCCTTCAGAGTAAGAATTTTCTATTGATGATATTACATTATCATTTACCATTTTTTGATCATCATCAAATCCCTGATTTACATTAAATTCACTGTCATATTCCCTATCTATTGATTTTTTAACATTTACCGTTAAATCTTTTAAAGAACTTTTCATTTATTCTCACCTACATATTCAAGTACTGTATCCAAGAGACGTTCTATACCACCATTTGAGTCTGTATGTATATCTACTGTTGGTAAAGAAAACTCCTTCTCTATATCCTCTAATGATTCATCTTGTGAATTTCTTCTGTTGATTGATAACGCTATAACTTTCGTAGGTTCTACCGCTTCTATAGCATTTAATTCAGTTTGTATCCCAACAGGTTCTCTGAAAGGATGATTTGGCCTATGACATAATACTACTGCATCAGGCATTGCACCAAACAATATTGATGCGGATAATCCTTTAGGATGAGGATTTCCTTGTTCTGTCAGACTGGATTGTCCTTCGATGAATATTATGTCAGGATTCTCATTTTCTTCCATGTATTTTAAAGTTCCCATAATTGCTGCCGGAACATCCATTACCGATAAACTGCCCGCACGGAAATTAATGTCTGTTGGTTTTTCAAGACCCATTTCATCAGTTGAGATAATTATGGCATTCAAACCTCTTTCTTTTGCCAGCTTACCCAATCTTCGCGTAGTCGTACGCTTACCACATTCTTGAGATGTGCCACCCACAAATATGACCGGCTTTTCATGTACATATGTTATTTTTGGTAGAACTTCTGTACATTTTTCCGGAGCTACACCCATTACCTTTTTAATGTTGTCTAATCTGGAGCTTATTTCTTTAATGACCACTCCTTTTTGATTGGCAAACTTCAATAGGGATGGATTGTCTTCTATTGGTAATGATCTAAATGAAGTTAATACATTTTGTCCCAAATCTATAGCCTGTACAGCATATTTTAGTGCTGCTCCTTCAGCCCCAATAGGCAGCATGATTGCCACCGTTTTTGAATTGGTTGATTCAACCAATTCCTTTAAATCGGAGCCCACTATATGTCCACAAAATTCTTTTCCTTGTTTTTCTACAGAGTCATCTAAAAAACCGGCCGTTTCAACTCCGGGGAAGTTAGAGAATTTTTCTCCCCCTCCACCTGCACCGATAATTATAAATGGACTTAACTGTTCAAAATCTTCATTAGATTTTACTGAATTCAAAAAATCACTTCTCCAAGATAATTATTAATTGATAAATTATTTTATTATAATTATACTTTTGTTTATTATATAATTTAAAGTATACTATACTTTTAGAAAAAATTTAATTTTAATTTGAGGGTTAAAATAAAAAAAAAATAGGAAATATGGAAAAAAATTAATATCTTATTTTTCCTATATGTCTTGTACTTCCCGGATCCAATCCATTGAATATAGATAAATGGTATATGAACCATTCCAATGGAATTAACAAGATAAATGGAGTTAATAATGAATCCACATCAGAATAATCTTCCAGATTAAATATTATATTGTTTACTTCAATACCTTCACAGAATTTTATCGCTTTGTCCGTTATATCATCAACATCATTTGATTTGAGAAATACGACGCTCACACCTTTTTCAACCCTTTCAATTAATCCGTGTCTGAATTCCCCAGAATAAAGTGGACAAGCATGTTTTTCAGCACCTTCCATAAACATCGTCATTGCCAATTTATAGGCTAATCCATAATTAAATCCGCTTCCCATACAATAGAAGATATCCACATCCTTATTCGCCTGTGCCAATTGCTTTGCATCATCCTGTGTTGATTCTATTAACTCTTCAATTAAGTCAGGTAACTGATACAGTTGACCCAACATTTCTTCTATTCTTTGATTTTTTATCATTGAGAAAAATATAACATACAATGAGAATAACTGAGTTATATAAGTTTTCGTACCTAAGATAGCATGTTCTTCTCCACATCGCGTAATGACAGAATAATCTGCTTCCTTTGCCATTGAACTGTTTTCATCATTGGTTATTGATACTGTAGTAATATTATGTTCTTTTGCTTTTCTTAAAGCGGCTAATGTATCTGCTGTTTCACCAGATTGAGATGTGACTATTAATCCAACATTACTATCCTTTTCCAGCATTTGATGATTTACAAATTCAAAACCTGTTTGTACATCAACATTTATTGTGGAAAATGATTTAATAGCATCCTTAATAGAATAACATGTAGAAATTGAACTTCCACATCCAATAAGAAATATCTTATCGAATTTAGCATAAATATTTGATATGGATTCCAAATGTTCCTTCTCTGATTCAATGGTATTTTTAAGAGATAACGGCTGTTCCATTATTTCCTGATACATTTCATATTTCATCACATTTACTCCATTTTTCGTTTATAAAAAATAATATATTGCTATTTATTATAGTTATGTTATTTAAGTTATTTATAATATTTCTTTAATTATATGATTTTTGAATAAAAAATATGGAAAAAAAGTAACACGACATAATGAAAAAGGAAAATAATTAAACGATAATTAATGATTTGAAGGCAATTATTACAAAAATAATCAAAATATTATTTTACCCTCATTAATCATATTCGTCCTTTTTATCACATCAATTACCTGAAAAACGTATATCAAGAAATATATCGCTATTATTAACATTGCAATATGGGTTGAATTAACGTTATGGGCATATGATTGATATAATCCTGATTTCAACCCCAACACTAAAAAGAATATGACATAGGATAAATAGAACAACACTCCCCTATACCATAATTCCAAGTAGAAATAAGAAATACCCGGTAAAAATATGGATAACAATAAAGCTATTTCCAATCGTTTAATCTTAGTGCGATATTGTCTTTGAACGGTTGATTTCATATCGTCAATGGCCAAATTGCTCCCACAATTGGGACAATACCTAACGTTATCATCACATTGGGTCGAACACCTTAAACATCTATGCATTTTAATCACTGCCGGAATTATTTTTGATAATCGATTAATCAAAGAAGTTATCTGCCCCTTTCAACATTATCGCAAGAAACAAGTTTATATGTATAAATTATGGATGCCAAATATAAGAAAATCGATAATGACATAGCAAAATAGATTATGTCTATTTTAAAAATATAATACAGTATTCCTGTCATAATCCATAACAATATGGTTAGTAAAAATACGAATAGACCTAATAAAACTTGTTTTAAATATACCAATCCGAAACCCGGAACGAGCATGGCCAATATCATCGAGATGAACATTGTCTTTTCATTTGATACTATGAAGTAGTTATCCTGTTGATTAATCCCATAGCCACCCGTATGGCCATTATTAAGGTTGCTGTTTAAATAGGAATAATATACATCACTCAACTGACTAATGTTATGCTCGTCACTTAATTTTTCAACCAGTCTTTTTGAACAGTGCATGCAATATACTGCACCGTCCAAATTGTCACATCCACAATAACTACATCTAATCATGAGAATCAATCGATATCTTCAATATTATTAGATATATCAATAGTGGGTAATATTTCTATTTATAGGTTGAAAATGAAAAATAGAACCATGAAAATAAAAAACCTTAAAAAAGTAAAATACAAATCAAGACCCAACAGATTTACCGTTGAATTTGTTGATGAAAATAATTCGATTCAACTGGCACATCTACATGATCCTGGTAGATTAAAGGAGTTGCTGATAGAAAACAGGGAGATACTGGTTGAATACGTCGCTGATTACAGGAAAAATAATCGAAAGACCGCATACAATATGATAGCAGTATATCATGAAGACAATTGGGTATTACTAAACAGCAGTTTCCATAACAGATTGGTTGGCCAATTAATTGAAAAAAAACAAATCACCCCACTGAAAGATTACCATATAAAGCAAGCCGAGTACAGTTATGGAAATAGCCGATTGGATTTTCTTTTATCTGATGACGACGACAAGAAGCTATATCTGGAGGTTAAGGGATGTACATTGGTTGTGGATGGTATCGCTAAATTTCCGGATGCACCGACTGTCCGTGGAAAAAAACATGTGGATGAATTAATCAAACTTAAGGATGAAGGTGAGGATAGTGCCATCGTCATACTCATTTTACAAAACAATGCCAAGATTTTCACCCCGAATTATGATACTGATCCGGCATTCAGTGAAACTCTCAAAAAGGCATATGACAAAAAAGTGACAATATTTCCTGTCCATATCCAGACGGATTATTCTGACAATTCCATAGAATTGAAATACGATAAGATATTGGATATTGAATTTGATTGAACAAAATGATGTGAGCATCTAATCCTTGAAAATAAAAAGTAACATGCAAAAACATTAATAAAATGTAATGACATAAATAGATATTAATAAACCATAAAATTGATTATGATGGCAGACAGAGTACTTCAAGGATATGAATTATATAAGGAGGATAATGTTATTGTAGAACATTATGAATCTGGACATGCCATATTCAAGGTTAAGAATAATAAAAATGATGATTATTATTTAGTTTCAATGATTTATGGTTTTTGGAATTGTGATTGTGCTGATTATCAGTATAGAAACCAACGCGAACCGGGCAGCTTTTACTGCAAACACCTGCAAGCGGCACAGTTTAAGCTTCTGGATATATTGAATAATTTAGACACTATAGATAATGAAGAGTAATTGTTATGAAAATTGAAGATTTATTAAAACCATGTCCTGAATGTGGTTCTAAAGATAAAACTCAACATAGGGACTTTGAAAGAGAATTTAATGCTTATGGTGCCAACGGTGAATTAAAATGCACCAATTGCGGTTATATTTTCATCACTAGAGATGAAGCTATTGACATGAGAAGAGCACAAGAAGCTAAAGACAACAAGGAGTAATATTATGATTGTTAATAATAATTGTTTATACTGTGGTGCATGTGCCGGAGTATGTGTAGCAGATGCTATTGATGTACAAGAATTAAAAATAGTTATTGATGAAGAAAAATGTACTAAATGTGGTTTATGTGTTAAAACATGCCCTGTAGCTGCAATTGAAATGGAATAGGTGGTCATATGGATATTGATACAGATATCGTCGTTGTAGGAGCAGGACCAGGAGGTTCATTAGCGGCCAGAGAAGCTGCAAAACATGGTGCTAACGTATTATTAATAGATAAAAAGGCAGAAATAGGTTCTCCTAAAAGATGTGCTGAAGGAGTATCCAAATCAGGTCTTGAAGAATTAGGAATTAACCCTGATCCAAGATGGATAGCAAGAAAATCAACGGGAGTCAGATTGGTATCACCTGACCAGACAAGCGTATGGCTGGATGAAGACACGATAGACATACCCGAATCAGGTTACGTGCTTGAAAGAAAAGTCTTCGATAAGCACATGGCAATGGACGCCGCACGTGCCGGTGCCAAAATCATGATCAGAACACGTGCAACAGCCTTTGAACGTACAGACGACGGTGTAATAATCACTGCCGAAAGAATGCAAGAAGAAGTCAAGATACATGCAAAAATTGTTATAGCCGCTGACGGACCGGAGTCACGAGTCGGCAGATGGGCAGGATTGGACTGCAATACCAAATTCAACAACATGGAATCCTGTGTACAGTATGAAATGGCAGGACTTGAAATGGAAAACAACAACGTAATCCAGTTATACTTCGGAAGTGTTGCACCAGGTGGATATACTTGGATATTCCCTAAAGGCGATGATATCGCCAATGTTGGTATTGGAGTACTTAAGACCCATACAGACAAACCCGCAATCGAACACTTAAACGAATTTATCAAAAACTGTCCTGAGACTCAGAATGCACAGGCAGTTGAGATAAATATGGGTGGAGATCCTGTTGGAGGGTTAATAAAAGAACGTGTCGGAGACAACATACTTGTTGTTGGAGATGCAGCCGGTTTTGTAAACCCATTAACTGGTGGTGGAATAAACAGTGCATTGGAATCAGGAGCATATGCAGGTATTGTAGCTGCAGATGCAATAGACAGTGGTGATTACAGTGCCAAAAATCTGCAGGAATACGTTAAATTGACTGATGAAAATATTGGCGAAGGATACGACAAATATAAAAAGGCCAAAGAATATCTATTATCCTTAAATGATGATGAATTAAATGACATTGCACATGAATTCGTTAAACAGGAAGTAGATGAAATCAGTCCTAAAACATTACTTAAACTTTTAATAAAAGTATCCCCTAAAGCTCTTCTTAAATTAGGTAAATTATTCTAAACCTAATTATTTTTTTTAAATAATTTAATGGAAAGATATTACTATGAAATATGCAAAAATTCCATGTATAACAGAGTTATCCCTTCATAGACCGGAAGTTATCCGATGGCAAAACAGGATGAAACTATTGGAACCCTATACGGACACCATCGTGGTATTTCCATGCAGCATGAAAAAGCCATACTCACAATCCCAATCACATACAATATTCAGAAAATATTCCAAAGGATTACAGGAAGTTATACTGACATCCCCATTCGGAATCTGTCCAAGGGAAATGGAAAAGACATACCCCATCCAATCATATGATGCTTCCACTACCGGAGACTGGTCGGATGAAGAAATAAAAATGGCTGGAAAGGCCATTAAAGAGTATGCAAAAGACCATAAAGTAATTGCCCACGTATCCGGAGGTTATAAAGAGGCCTGTCAGGAATACTTGGATAACGTTGTATATACCTGTTCGGATGAGAATACCCGTTCATTTGAATCATTGAACAATTTGAAAAATGAAGTGAAAAAG
This sequence comes from Methanosphaera sp. rholeuAM130, assembly GCA_003266065.1. Classification (GTDB taxonomy): domain Archaea; phylum Methanobacteriota; class Methanobacteria; order Methanobacteriales; family Methanobacteriaceae; genus Methanosphaera. The sequence goes on along the minus strand of MUZY01000241.1, from coordinate 2,020 downwards.
GCGGATAAAGTTCCGGCCAATAAGCACAAGCTTCATGACTTAAGATCCATAGCAAGGTATCAGTTCAATTCCAAGAAAATGGATGCACTTATACCTGAAAATACAAGAACAAGCGGTCGCTTCAATACCAGGATAATGGTAGATAACAAGCAACTTGCAACCTTGCATTACGAGACCGGTTTATACACATTGAATCTTAAGGCAGGAGAAATTCTAAAGGAAAATAAAGTAAATAGAGTATTCATTAACTTTGATTTGCAGAGCAACACCTTGTTTGCACCGGGAATCATTGATGCAGATAAAGAAATCATTCCTAATGATGAGGTTGTAATAATCAAGGACGATAATGTCATTGGAGTGGGCAAATCCATGATGAATGGTGAAGAGTTGGTGAACGCGGATAAGGGAATTGGTGTTAAAATCAGACATCAAATAAAGTAAATTAAAAATAAAATAAAAAGAAGATTTAAAATAACAAAGTATATTATTTATTAAGATTAAAGATAATTAATAAAAAGGAGAATTATATATGAGTGCAGAAGAAATTAAAAGTGAAATTAAAGATAAATTAGCAATGATTGCAGACCCACATATGGGTATCAGTATCGTAGATATGGGGCTTATTAGAGAAATCCAATATGATGAAGAAACCAAGGAAGCTGACATTACAATTTGTCCAACCAACCCTGGATGTATGAGTGTAGCCAACATAGCCATGGCAGCAAAACTGGAAGCCCAAAAAGTAGACGGTGTCGAAAAAGCAAACATCACGGTTATCGAACACATGATGGCTGACACAATCAACGAAATGATTAATAAGGAGGAATAGATTCGTTCTTCAATTATTAATTTTTTTTGAATTTCCACCATAAAGTATATATATAGAGCAATACCAATATAATAATAGTGTCTGTAAAAAAGACAACTTATTTTATAGGGCGCGTGGCTCAGCTTNNGGTTCGAATCCCAGCGTGCCCATTTTCAATATTAACTTTTCTAATTTTAATATACCATTTTTTATTAACTTATATCAAAAATCTTATTTACTTGATAATACAATCCCTCATCAGTTAACCAATTAATTTTTCTTAATTTTAAGTAATCAGTTAATACAATCAACAAAATGCATAGGATTAAAAGGCTCTTTTAGAATTATAATAATTTAATAGAAAACAAATTTCATATCAATTTTTAACCGTGAAATACAATATACTGCCATTAGATAATTAGTATCATCCACCTAATTTAAAGATTACAACGCCGATTTTTTATAAAAATTTTAAAGACAAAAAAGAGATAAAACGTCGTTAATTAATCCAAATGAACATTTAAAACAGTTTTTTAAATTTGATAAAATATATTAGTTATACCATACAAATAAATTCATGGAGCAATTGGTAATTGGGAGTTTATATATTAAACAATTAAACTCACCCATATTTTACCTATTTTTTAACTATTTTAACATAATTATTTCCAATATATTTAACTTATATCATAATCAAAATAATTACAAAGTAAGCGATAATGAACGTTATGATAGAATATCTGCATTTAAAAACAAAGTATAAAAAAGATTAATAAAAAAAGTAAGGTCATACAAAAAAGAAAAATGAATTATTCATTTTCCAATTCATCCAAAAGATCATTCCATGTATCTAATGTTTCTTTTGCTGCTTCTTCTGTCAATACTTCTATAGCATACCCGGAATGAATTAAAACATAATTTCCTATAGTTGCATCCACTAAATCTAATTTTGCTTCCTGTTTAACTCCACCAAAGTCACAAGTAGCAATGTTGTTATTTATTTCTAAAATTTTTGCAGGTGCTGCAATACACATATATTATTCCTCCCCTATTTCTTATGAATGGTTAAATTAATTTTCTAAAATATATATTTTCGCTAGTTATTAATAGTATGTAATTCCTATTATTTAAGTTTGTGTTCACGAAAAATGAGACATTGACAAGTTCAACCATGAGAATAATTTTACCCGAGACTTGGCCAAAAATATTTTA